>NZ_DASVFL010000017.1:0-20546 GCF_036380075.1 Lentzea sp.
GGGGTCAGGTCAAGTCGCACGCTTTTCGCGACTTGACCTGACCCCACGGGTGTGGCTGCCTCGAGCACTGCTCGTGACGGGACCACCCCACGCAATCGCGCCCAACGCACGCAACAGCAAGCCGCCCAACGAAACAGGCGTGCCATCTACCTACGAACGGCGCCGGCCCGGTCCTTGATCAGTTGGCGGGGTCCGGGGCGGAGCCCCGCGCCTGAAACAGGCGCCCAACACGCCAACGCAACCAGCCCGACGAAGAAAAGATCAACACCGAGCCATCTGGGGAACCCGGCTCTCCGGCGCGTCATCCACCTTCAACTCGCCCCCCTCCCACACCAGCACGTAAACCACCCGCCACCGAATACAAGCCTCCGGCAAGGCAGGCGGAGCCTTGGCAACGTCCTGAGTGGACACAAAAGAGATCAGCACCCGCAACCGCCGCGCGACCACGTCCGACTCGACGCGCTGCACCACCACCCCGCCGTCCCGGGTGCTCTCGTAAGCAGCCACCCACCCGGCCTGAGGCGTGGAGGCGACCCGGCGGGCGGACACGAAGGACCGCCAGGCGGAGAAGTCCCGCGAGTTGATCGAGTCGAAGTACCCCTGCAGCACCCGCTGCACGGAGGTCCGGTCCGGGTGCGTGAACGAGTCGGGGCTCAGCCGCACCTCGGCGGTTCCCGGCAGCGGTCCGGCGGAGGACGGCACCACGGGCGCGCCCTTGGCCTCGGCGGGGCGCGAGTACACGGTCCGCCCCACCATCCCGGCCGCCACCGCGGCGCCGGTGATCACCACCACGGCCGGCACCAGCCAACGGCTCGCCATGCTCCCCACGCACGCAGCCTAGTCGCACGGCCCGCCGGACAGCAGAGGCCCACTCGCCCGACAAGACGCGTTACATCAAAACACAATATTCACTCTAAAGTGCACGTGCGATTTGAATCACAAGGTGCATGCAGCAAGACAATGTTTGCGACATAGGTTTTCGAGCGGCAATCTCATACTACGAATGGGTACACACAGGGTATCCCGTACCGCCGTTCGGCCGCATCAAACACGCATTGGATGCCAATTTCGGCTTCACCCGGAAAGAGCAGGCGACACAGTGCGTGCACGACGGTGTACCTCACCCACCTATACGTCGGGCGCGAAGTGGAATACCGCAGCTCACGGAGTCGCGCTATCAAGAACCGCCGAGTTCCGTTTAGCGTGAGCGCACAAGAAGGCCTCCAGAACCCCCTCAGACAAACCTTGCGACCGGGTGAGACGGGCCCAAACTTCATCACGCCACGTCACATACGCACCGGTAACCCACCCTCCTTTGAGCACGAACGGGTCACCCATATGACCCCAATGGCGGATTGGCCATAAGCGCGAAATTGTGCGGGAATATGCCGCGTCAAAGAAAACGCAAACGAGTCGGAGAGGGGAATTCGGTGGATCTCAGATACGAGGCGTACTGCTTCGCGGACCGGCACTTCTACGATCTGCAAAACAGCACCGAAACCACCTCCGGCGACGACTTCTCCACCGATCTCCCCGCGCTCCCACACGACTGGGTGATGGTTGAGCGCAACGTGTGGCGGCATCAGCAACCCGAAGGGGTGCAGCTGCCGAACCAAGGGTGGAAGATTCACGTTTCCGCTGGACTCGACAACGCCGGCCGTGTACTGAAGGCCGCTTTCGACTACTGCGTCGAACGACGTGTCGCTTTCAAGTACCTGCGGACGATGTCGATCGTGCTCGCCCGCAACTCGAAGTACGCACCCCGCGAGGGCAGCGGCAAGCTGATCACCATCTACCCGACCAGCGACGAGCAGCTCGAGACCATCTGCACCGAGCTCGGGCAGCTCCTCGACGGCGAGCACGGCGCGTACATCCTGAGCGACCTGCGCTTCGGCACGGGTCCGCTGTACGTGCGCTACGGCGGGTTCGCCGAGCAGTGGCTGGAGGTCGACGGCCAGCGGGTGCTCGCCATCGAGGGCCCCGACGGCGCGCTCGTCGCCGACAAGCGCAAGCCCGTCTTCAGCACGCCCGAGTGGATCGAGCTGCCGGAGTTCCTGGCGCCGCACCTCGCCGAGCGCAACGCCGGCGACCCCGCGAAGTTCCCGTACCTGATCAAGAGCTCGCTGCACTTCTCCAACGGCGGTGGCGTCTACCTCGCGACCCGCAAGAGCGACGGCAAGGAGGTCGTCCTCAAGGAGGCGCGGCCGCACGCCGGGCTCGACCGCGAGGGACGCGACGCCGTGGCGCGGCTGGAGCGCGAGTTCGAGATCCTCACCAGGCTGCACGGTGTGGCCGGCGTGCCCGAGGTGTACGACCGCTTCACCGAGTGGGAGCACCTGTTCGTCGCGATGGAGTTCATGCCGGGGCGCTCGCTCGGGCAGTGGCTCGGCCGCAACTACCCGCTGACGAACCAGGAGACCACCGCCGAGCAGCGCGACGCCTACCGCGTCCGCGCCCAGGCGCTCATCGCCAAGGTCGAGGACCTGATGGCGCGGGTGCACGAGCGCGGTGTCGTGTTCGGCGACCTGCACACGATGAACGTCCTGGTCGACGAGGACGACGAGGTCTCGCTGATCGACTTCGAGCTCTCGTCCACCATCGAGGACCTGCACCGGCCGACGCTCGGCTCACCGGGGTTCCAGGCACCGAAGGACCGCGACGGCTTCGACATCGACGCCTACCCGCTGGCCGCGCTCAAGCTGTGGATCTTCCTGCCGCTCAACACGGTGCTGGAGCTCGCGCCGGCCAAGCTGCGCCAGCACGTCCACGTGGCCGCGGAGCGCTTCGGCCTGGGCGACGACTACCGGCGGCAGATCCTCGACGTGCTCACGCCGCGCGTCGACCCGCCGGCCGACCCCGCGTTCACCTCGTTCGACGACGAAAGTCCTGATTGGACGGTCGTGCGCGGCGAGATCGCCACGGCGATCCTGAACAGCGCGACGCCGCACCGCCGGGACCGGCTCTTCCCCGGCGACGTCGAGCAGTTCGAGGTCGGCGGCACGTGCTTCGGCTACGGCGCCGCGGGTGTGCTGCACGCACTGGCGGAGAGCGGCGAGGGCCGGTTCCCCGAGCACGAGGACTGGCTGGTCAGCAGGACGAGGAACGACCCGCCGAAACAACCGGGCTTCTTCGTCGGCGCGCACGGCATCGCGCACGTGCTGGAGAACTTCGGCCACCACGACCTGGCGACCGAGCTCGTCGAGAGCTACGCGCCGCTGGTGCGCACGACGCAGGACCACGGGCTCAACGCGGGCCTGTCCGGCATCGGCCTCAACCTGCTGCACTTCGCGGACTCCCGCCGCGACGACGGCTTCACGGCGCAGGCGCAGGAGCTGGCCGACCGGCTCGCGCGGCAGCTCGACCAGGCACCGCCTCCCGGCCCTTCGGCGCGGGCGGGTCTGCTGCACGGCTGGTCGGGACCGGCGCTGTTCTTCCTGCGCCTGTTCCAGCAGACCGGCGAGCAGCGCTGGCTCGACCGCTCCGAACAGGCGCTGGAACGCGACCTGGCCGAGACGGTGGTCGCGGTCGACGGCTCGCTCCAGGTGCGCGACGGCACGCTCAGGACGCTCCCGTACGTCGGCGTCGGCGGCGCGGGCATCGCGCTGGTGCTCACCGAGTTCGCGCGGGTCGCGCCGGAGCGCCCGTGCGCGGAGAAGCTTCCCGGCCTGCTCACCGGCTGCACCGGCGAGTTCGTCATCCAGCCCGCGTTCACGCTCGGCAGGGCCGGGTTGATGGCGACGCTGGCCCACGCCGTCCGCCACCGGCCCGACGAACGCCTCGAGCGCGTCGTCGACCAGCACCGCAGGGCGCTGGGCTGGCACGCGGTGCGGCACGGCGGCGGGCTCGCCTTCCCCGGCATGCAGCTGCGCAGGCTGTCCATGGACCTCAACACCGGCGGCGCGGGCGTCCTGCTCGCACTGGCGTCCACAGTGGACCCGATACCGCCACTGCCCTTCCTGGGCTCACGAACGCCGGCCACCACTGGCCGGTAGCACGAAATCCGATCCCTTGATCTGAAGGAGAACTGTCATGGGCTTCATCCTCGACATGCAGGAGCTGGAGATCCCCGAGGCCACCAACGCGGTGCTCGAGGGCGGCCACGGCGGCGGCGCCGTCTCCAACGCCTCGCTGCTGCTGCCGTGCTCGCAGAGCACCGTGAGCCTGCTGGCCTGCTGAGTCACGCCACCGAGGTGAACACCGGCCGGTGAGCGGCATAGGCGAAGTATGCCGCTCACCCGCCAACTCGCAGTGCCCGGCAGCCGGCCAGCTGTCGGGCACTGCTCATGATGCGCCCTGAAGACCCGCGGAGGAACAGCCGATGGCCAAACCCGGTGACGCCCTGCTGTTCTCCGTCGTCCGCCGCGACCACCGGCCGTGGCTGCTGCTGGTCAACGCCGCCGTCGCCACGACCGGCGGCCTGTTGCTCCCCACGGCGCTCGCCAACGCCGTGGACATGGCGTTGAGCGGTACGTTCGTGCTGGTCACCGTGCTCTTCCTGCTCCTGCTGGCCGTGACCGAGATCATCGGCGACGCCATCGGCATCGTGCTCGCCGCGAGCATCACCAGCCGCGCCACGGCCTGGCTGCGTCGCAGGACCTCCCGGAAGCTCCTCTCCCTCGGGCACCCCTCCCCGTTCGCCGCAGGCGACGCCGTGAGCCGCGTGACCGGCGACTGCGGCAACGCGGGCGGTGTCGCCGTCACGGTGGTCACGCTGCTCGTCACGGCCGTCTCGTCGGCCGGCGCGGTCGTCGCGCTGGGGCTGCTGGACTGGCGGCTCGCGGCCGTGTTCGCGGTGAGCGTGCCGCTCGCGATGTTCCTGGTCCGCACGCACATGCAGCTCACCGCCGACGACGTCCTGGCCTATCAAGAAGTGTCCGGTGACGTGTCCGCACGGCTCGTCGACGCCGTCTCCGGCAGGCGCACGATCGCCGCCGCCGGCATCGCGCCCCAGGAGACCCGACGCGTGCTGCGTCCCCTCCCCCGGCTCGCCGCGGCCGGTGCGGGCATGTGGCGCACCCAGGCGACGATGATGTGGCGCGCCGGTCTGCTGCTCCCCGCCGTGGAGGTCGCGGTGCTGGTCACCGCCGGTTTCGGCGTGATGGCGGGCAGGCTGACCCCCGGTGAGGTGCTGGCGGCGCTCGGGTACGCCGCGCTGGGCATGGGTGTCGTCGGCCAGATCCCCCAGCTCACGGCGCTGGAACGGATGCGCGCGTCCGCGACCCGGATCGCCGAGGTCCTCGACGCGCCCGTCCCCGGCCGTCCCGCCGCGCTCCCCGGCGCCGGTGTCCTGGAGCTCCGCGACGTCAGCGTCGGGACGGCCCTGCGCGACGTGTCCCTCTCCATCCCCGCCGGCACGTTCGCCGCGATCGTCGGCAGCTCCGGCTCCGGCAAGTCGACGCTCGCCTCGGTGCTCGGCGGACTGTCCTCTGTGGACTCCGGCCGGGTGCTGCGCGACGGCGACGTCGGGTACGCCTTCGAGCGCCCGGTGCTGCTGGGCGCCACGATCGGCCGGGCGATCGGCTACGGGACGGACGCCGACGAGGTCCAGGTGCGGGACGCCGCCGTCGCCGCGCAGGTCCACGACGCGCTGATCCGGTTGCCGCGGGGCTACGAGACCCCGCTCGCCGACGCGCCGCTGTCCGGCGGTGAGGCGCAACGGATCGGGCTCGCCCGCGCGATCGTCCGCGATCCCGAGGTGCTCGTGCTCGACGACGCCACCGCCAGTCTGGACACCGTCACCGAGGCGAAAGTGGACAGGGCTCTGACCACCGCGCTCCCCGGCCGGACGAGGGTGGTCGTCACCCATCGGCCGGCGACCGCCGCACGGGCGGACGTCGTGGTGTGGCTGGACAACGGCCGGGTCCGCGGCACCGGCACCCACCTGGCGTTGTGGGACGACGCGGACTACCGCGCCGTGTTCACCGGGGGCGAGTGATGCGCTTCTACCTCTCCACCCTCGCCGGGCACCGCCGGGCGGTCCTGGTCCTGCTCGCCTGGTCCGCGCTGGAGGGCGTGCCCGCGTTCTTCGGCGGCAAGCTCGTCGGATCGGCCGTCGACCGGGGCTTCGCCGCGGGACAGCCGCTGGCCGGTGTGCTGTGGCTGCTCGCGTTCGCCACCCTGGCCGTGGTCGGGGCGCTGGGCCAGCGGCAGGTGTTCGCGCGGCTCGGCGACGTCGTCGAACCCATGCGGGACGCCCTGGTCACGCGGATCGTGCACGGCGTCCTGAGCGACCCGGCGCACCGCCGCACGCCCGACGCCAGCGCCGTCGCGATGATCACCCGGCACGTCGAGGTGGTCCGCGACGCCACCGCCGGCGTCCTGATCCAGGCCCGTGCGCTGCTGGTCACGACGCTCGCCGCGCTCGTCGGGCTCGCCACCACGGCGACCGCGCTGATCTGGCTGGTGGCTCTGCCGATCGTCGTCGCCCTGGTGCTCTTCGGGCTCATGCTGCCGTCGCTCGCGAAACGGCAGCGCGACGTCGTGATGGCCGACGAACGGACGGCGGAAGCGTCGGGTTCGGTGCTCAGCGGGTTGCGCGACGTGACCGCCTGCGACGCCGCCGCCGAGGCGTACGCCGACATCTCCCGGGAGGTCGACCGGCAGGCCAGGGCCGCGGTGGTCGTGGCGTGGGCGAACTCGCTGCGCGCCACGGTGATCGCGGTCGGCGGGTTCGCGCCGATCGTGCTGCTCGTGGCGTTCGCGCCCCCGCTCGTGGCGTCGGGCCGGCTCACGACCGGTGCGGCGCTGGCCGCCGTCGTGTACCTGACGACCAGCGTGAACCCGGCCCTGCACGGTCTGGCGCGCACGACCAGCACCGTCGTGATGCGGCTGATGGTTGCGCTCAAACGACTTCAGGAAGCCGCACCGCGGACCGTCGTGCAGGCCGACGGCGAAACCCCGTCGGACGACGAGTTCGTGCTGGAGGACGTCACGTTCGGCTGGAGCGAGGACGCGGAACCGGTGCTGCGCGGCCTGTCACTCACCCTCGCCCCAGGCGACCACCTGGCCGTGGTCGGCCCGTCCGGCATCGGCAAGTCCACAATGGCCGGTCTGCTCACCGGCCTGATGCCACCGGGCTCCGGCAGCGTCCGGTACGGCGGCGTTCCCGTCCACCGGGTTGCACCCGCGATCCGCCACCACGCGATCGCCCTGATCCCGCAGGAGACCTACCTGTTCACCGGCACGGTGCGGGAGAACCTCACGCTCCTCGCGCCGTGGGCGACCGACCGCGACCTCGTCGAGGCGGCCGAAAAGGTTGGTGCCAAACCACTTCTGGACGGGCTGGGTGGTCTGGACGCCGCCCTCGGGCACGCCGGCGCGGGCCTTTCCGCAGGTGAGGCACAGCTCCTGGCTCTCGCGCGCGTCTACGTGACGTCCGCGAGAGTGGTCATCCTCGACGAGGCGACCTCGCACCTGGACCCCGCGGCGGAAGCGCGGGTGGAACGGGCTTTCGCGCAACGGCAGGGAGTTCTCGTGGTGATCGCACACCGGCTGAGCTCGGCGCTGAGGGCCGGCCGGGTGCTGGTCATGGACGGCGGCAAGCCGCTGCTCGGCACCCACGAGCACCTGCTCAGGACGTCCGCGCTCTACGGACGGCTCATGCTGGCCTGGGATCCCACGCACCGCGAGGAAACCCCGCTGCCCAGGGGCTGAGCGGGGTCCACACAGGACTGAACGGGCCGGTCAGCCCACACGGTGCAGCCAGGTGACGGGCGCGCCGTCGCCCGCACGGCGGAACGGTTCCAGCGCGTCGTCCCACGCGGCGCCGAGCAGCTCGTCCACACCGTGGGCGAACGACTCACCACCGCGGGCTCTCACCGCGAGAGTGCGCAACTGGTCCTCGTTGACCACGATGTCGCCGTTGGCCGACGTGCGCGCGTGCCACAGCCCCAGCACGGGGGCGAAGCAGAAGCGCTCGCCGTCCTGACCAGGTGACGGTTCCTCGGTCACCTCGAAGCGGAGCATTGGCCACGCGCGCAGCGCAGCCACGAGTTTCGCGCCGGTACCGGCGTCTCCGGTCCACGCGCATTCAGCGCGCAACTGTCCTGGTGCCGCGGGTTGCGCTGCCCACCTGAGGTCCACTCTGACACCCAGGGTGCCCGAGATAGCCCACTCGACGTGCGGACAGACCGCAGACGGCGACGAGTGGACGTAGACCACGCCACTGGTGCTGCCACGGGTGCTCACTGCTGACCTCCGCTGCTCGACGAGGGACGTCTTCCCCTACGCCTTTGCCGAGTGAGGTGATCACCGTGAAATCCCGCTCGCTGCATTCTGCCTCGACTTGAGGCATGTCCGCCATAAGAACCAGCTCGATCATCACCCGACCGGGGCAGATACAGGTCTTAAGTCCCGATCTCCCCGGCCGAGCGATGCGTGATCGTGATCTAGAGCGCGTTTACCGCGGCGACGACGTCGACGAGGCCTGTTCCCCTGTCGTACGAGGAGGTGTAGGTCCCGTCCGGCTGGTAGCCGGAGCCGTACCTGTGGGCCGTCGACTTCAGCGCCCGCTCGATGTCGGCCGGAGTCGCGGAAGGCTTGGCCTGGAACAGCTGTGCGACGATCCCGGCGATGTGCGGGGCCGCCATCGACGTGCCGCTGATCGTGTTGAACGTGCCGAGGTCGAGCGCGCCGGGACCGTTCTGCGGGTCCAGGCCGGTGGCGCAGATGGGCAGGTACAGCCGGCACGACGAGGTGATGTTCTCGCCCGGTGCGGAGATGTCCGGCCACGTGGAGGGGTCCGTCGCGAGGCCGCGGGATGAGAAGTCGGACACAGCGCCGTCGCGCGTACCCGTTCCCAGGTCGTTGTAAGCCGCAACGGAGATCACACCGGGAGTGGGGTCGATTCCGGGCGGGTTGGACAGGTTCGCCGACCCGTCGCCGCCGTCGTTGCCGTTCGCCCACACGACGACGACTCCCTCGGCCACGAGCTGTCGCTGCAACTTGACAGTGACCGACTCAGGGTCGAACGCACCGCCGCCAGACGGACCATAGGAGTTGTTGACGACCTTGATCGGCGGGCAGGTGGCTGCGGGCACGCCGGCGCCGCAGGGGGCGTCGTGGTTCTCCAGCACCCAGTTCAGCGCGGCGTCCGCGCCGAGGATGAGGACCGCCGCGCCGGTGGAGATCACGACGCCCTTCGCGCCGGGCGCCGCGCCGCGGATCACGGGTCCGCCGGTGGTCTGCACGTCGCCGCCGATCGCGATGCCGGTGACGTGCGTGCCGTGACCGCCCAGCGAGGTGGTGTCGGTGTCGAGGAAGTTCGGCACCGGCACGATGCAGTTCGTCTGCGTCGAGCCGTCCAGGCAGAGGCTCTTGAGGTTGCGGACGATCCGGCCGCCGAACGACGGGTGCGTCGGGTCGACACCCGAGTCGATCACCGCCACCGACACGCCCTCGCCGGTGAGCCCGAGGCTGTCGCGCGCGTCGAGGCCGCGGGTGGCGGTGTGCGAGGTCGAGCCCAGGAACCTGATCGGTCGCTGGGCCTCGACCCGCGTGACGCCCGTCTTGCTCCTGGCGGACGAGATCCGCGCCGAGTCACCCCTCGCGGCGACGACGCCGATCTTGCGGAAGCTCGTGACCTTCTGCAGACCGGCGGCCTCCACAGCCCGTTCAGCTGCGGTGATGTCGGTTCCGTGGACGTAGACGGTGGAGGTCGGGGCGGCCGTCGCGACAGGGGATGCGACGGCCACCAGCAGTACGGCGAGCGATGCAGCGCGTGTGTACATGGACCCTCCGTGAACATAGGCAGGCAATTCATCCAACGAGTTGTCCACAATCCGGTGACGGCGATCACGCAATGTCTCGACTGGCTGCGGTTGCCCGACCCCGGACCGCTACGGTGTCCCCCCGTGCGGAAAGGTAGGGACTCGTGCGGCTGATCCGTCTGGGCGCTGAGCCTTCGGCCATCGGGGCGGACGTCCGTGCCGCCCTCACGGCGTGCGGCGCGGGTACCCAAGCCCTCGGTGGCATCGCGTTGATCGGCGTCCAGCCGCCCGACTGCCCCGTGCCCCTCGACGCGATCGTCGTGCTGCCCAAGGGCGTGCTGGTGATCGTCGGCGTCGACCTGCCGGACCCGGCGGTGAAGCTCGAGGCCCCGCTGAACGACCAGTGGAAGATGGACGGCTGGCCGCTGGTGTCGCAGGACGGCTCCCCGAACCCGGCGGCCGAGGCCGTGGCGGCGGCGACCGCGGTGGCGCAGCGCATCCAGAAGATGCGCGCGGAGCCGCTCCCGGTCAGCACCGTCGTGGCGGTCGGCCCGTTCGTCAGCCAGGTCGTGCAGCCCACCGTCGACCTCAACCGCGGCGTGCGCGTGCTGCATCCCAAGCTGACCACGTTGCTCACCGCGGCCCGCGAACTGGCCACGGCGACCGTGCCGTGCACCGCGGACCACGCGGCGAAGCTCCTCGCGATCCTGCAGACCACCGGCACGCCACCGGACGCGCGCTCGTTCCTCGCCGAGGGCTTCAGCGACGCGGTGTCCCCCGACCTGGCCTCCGCCAGCACGATGCTGATCCCGAAGGTCCAGCTCCGCCGGCCGCTGACCCGCAAGCGCTTGCCGGAGGGCGCGCCCCGCAAGACGCCGTGGACGTTCCTCGCGGCGGTGGGCGTCGTCGCGCTGATCCTCATCATCTGGCTCCTGGTCCTGCTCTCCGGCAGCGACGACAACGCGACCGGCGCCACCACCGAACCGACGGTGCCGCAGCCGACGACGGTGGTCGTGGACGGCACGGCGTTCGTGCCGAAGGACGCGAAGAAGGACAAGAACTGCCAGGCCCAGGCGTTCGGCGACGTCAAGGCGTGGCTGATCGCGAACGAGTGCGGCGAGCTCCTGCGCGCCACCTACGAGACGACGGTGTCCGGCAAGCAGGCGACGGTCCTGGTGGCCGACCTGGACGTGCTGGACTCGCCCTCGGCTCGTGCCCTGATGTCCGTGGTGTCGCTACCCGGTTCCGGCGGCGTGCACGGCCCGGACGGCAAACCGCTGGAGAACGCGGCGTTCGCCAGCGCGGCGAAGGGCAGCCACGTGCAGCTGGCGTTCGTGGTGTGGTCCGGCGGCTCCGGCGACACGGCGCTCGACCCGATCGCCAAGTCCGCGTTGCGGCTGCCCGCCACCCGGTAGAGGGTTGTCCGCATGGTCGGACAACTTCGCTCTGTCGTGCTCGATTGCCCTGATCCTGCCGAGCTGGCCTCGTTCTACGAGAAGGTGCTGGGGGCGGAGAGGCTCGCCGGGGGTGACGACACGTGGGTGGTGATCGTCGCCTCCGGGACTCGGATCGCTTTCCAGCGGTCTGATGACTACCGGCCGCCGGTGTTCCCGGATCCTCACGGGTCTCAGCAGTTCCACCTCGATGTCCTCGTCGAGGACGTGGAGGTGGCTGAGGCCCAGGTGCTGGAGCTGGGGGCTCGGGTGGTGCAGAAGGACACCGGGGATGATTTCCGGGTGTACGCGGATCCGGTGGGGCATCCGTTCTGCTTGATGTGGTTGTGAGATTGGCTGGGGGGTTCCAGCGTGGTTGCGTTGGCCGTGCGTCGGTTCCTGTTCCAGCGTGGTCGTGTACCTCGGACGAAAGAGCGGGGTTCATCGCCGCTGACGCGTCGATAGCGATTGGGGCTTGACTTCGGGGCCCTTGCGAGGTGCTGTGGTCGGCCGGAAAAGGCCGGACGCTTCGCGACCGGCCGAGCCCGAGATGGGTAGCACCTCGCACCCAAAGTCAAGCCCCAATCGCACAAGAACGGGTGGGCCCACCGGCTCTAATCGGCGTCAGGGGTGACGGCTCGCCTTCGGCGTCGCTTGGAAGTGCTTGGGTTGGGTCGGCTCGCCTTCGGCGTCGGCTTGGAAGTGCGGGGGTCTTGACGGCTCGCCTTCGGCATCGCTTGACCAGGTGTGCCTGCGCATGAGCAGGCGCGCGGGGGCAGTGCGTGAGCACGCGCGCGGGGGCTGCGTCCGCAGCGGAAGTGTCAGACCCCCTGAGTACGTTGGGTCGCGGGGGATCCTGAACGCGAGGGGACGCCTGCGTCAGCTTGCCCCCGCGCTCCTCTCTCCTGGCGCCCACCTCGTCCCCCACCCCACCGTCCCCACACTCGGCTCCCCACCCCGGCGCGGGCCCCTTCCTCGCGCACGCACCCTCCGCGCGGGCCTACTGTGAGCGCCATGGACTTCGACGTCATCGTCATCGGTGGTGGCCCCGTAGGTGAGAACGTGGCCTGGCGGACGGCCGCGGGTGGCCTGTCCACCGCCATGATCGAGAAGGAGTTGGTCGGCGGCGAGTGCTCGTACTGGGCTTGCATGCCTTCCAAGGCGTTGCTGCGGCCTGGGCACGCGCTGGCCGCCGCGCGGCGGGTGCAAGGGGTGAACGCCGGGTCGTTGGACCCGAAGGAGGTGCTGGCTCGGCGTACGAGCTTCACCTCCGACTGGGACGACTCCGGGCAGGTGAAGTGGGCCGAGTCGGAGAACATCCACGTCATCCGCGGCGAGGGTGAGGTCACCGGCGAGCGCGAGGTCACCGTGGGCGGGGAGGTGCACCGGGCGCGGCTGGCCGTTGTCGTGTGCACCGGCAGCGTGCCGAAGATGCCGCCGCTCGAAGGCATCGACGACACTCCTGTGTGGACGTCCCGCGACGCCACGTCGGCTCGGGAGGTGCCGGAGTCGCTCGTCGTGCTCGGCGGTGGTGTGGTCGGCGTCGAGATGGCGCAGGCGTGGGCCCGGCTCGGGTCGAAGGTGCAGCTGGTCGTGTCCGGTGACCGGCCGTTGCCGCGGCTGGAGGAGTTCGTCGGGCCGCTGGTCGTCGAGGGCCTCCAGGAGGACGGCGTCGAGGTGCTGCTCAACGCGCGGGCCGCGTCGGTCAAGCCGGGCGAGCTGACGTTGCAGGACGGGCGGGTGGTCCGGGGCGAGAAGATCCTCGTCGCGACCGGGCGGGTGCCGGCGACGAAGGACGGCAAGCCGATGGCCATCGACGACACCGGGCTCGTGTCCGGTGTGGACGGACAGTGGCTGTACGCGGCGGGTGACGTCACGGGGCGTGCGTTGCTGACGCACCAGGGCAAGTACCAGGCCCGTGCGGCCGGGTCGGCGATCCTCGAGCGGGCTCGCGGGTCCGAGCCGGAGCCGTGGTCCACGGGGCAGGCGAACGCCGATCACGTCGCGGTGCCGCAGGTCGTGTTCACCGACCCCGAGGTCGCGTTCGTCGGCCACACCGCCGAGGAGGCGCGCAAGGCGGGGCGGGACGTCAAGGTGGTCGACCTCGACATCGCGGTCGCCGGGTCGTCGCTGCACGCCGACGGGTACAAGGGCAAGACGCGGATGGTCGTCGACGAACGGACGCGGACGCTGGTCGGCGTCACGTTCGTCGGCCAGGACGTCGCCGAGCTGCTGCACGCGGCGACCATCGCGATCGTCGGCGAGGTCCCCGTGGACCGGCTGTGGCACGCGGTGCCCGCGTACCCGACGATCAGCGAGGTCTGGCTGCGGATGCTGGAGGCCTACGGGCTCTGAGGGTCCTCCAGCACGGACCCCAGCACGCCGGTGAGCAGCTCGTTCGCCGTGCCGACCACGTACGCGCGGTCGTCCTCGTCGACTCGTTCGGCGAGCTTGAACAGCGCGTCCGCGGTCTGCACGGCGATGCGGAACGTCAGCATCACCGGGGCGTCGCCGTGCGCGCCGAACCGGGCGACGAACAGCTCGGCGAGGCGTTCGGCCATCAGCTCGTACTGGTCGACGCTCGCGTCGAGGCGGTGGCTGTCGAGCATGTCGCTGAACCGCACCCGCCCGAAACCGGGGATCTCGGCCATCATCCGCAGGTACACGCCGACGACCTGTTTCATGGCCTCGCGCCACGTGTCCGCGATCTGGCCGGTGGCGAACATCTGCTCGATCTCGCGCAGGCACGTCTCCATACCGCGAAGTGCCAGGGCGTGCACGACAGATCGTTTGTCCGGGAAGTACTGATAGAAAGAACCAATGGGCACTCCGGCCACTTCGACGATGCGGGCCGTGGTGATGTCGTCGTAGTCGTATTCGTTCAACAGGCTCGCGCAAGCGTCCACGATCGCGGTGACGGTCGCCGCGCCCCGTTGTTGCACGGGCTGCCGGCGCATCACCCTGGCCAACCTGCCCTTTGCCGGATTTTCATGCACGCCGACATCTTTATCCATAAAAGCGCACAAGCACAGCACAGGATGCCGACAGGTTTCAGCCCGGATCTCCGCGTCGTTTGCGGCGCACCACCCAGCCGAAGTCCACGAGGCACACGACGGCGAGTAGCAAGAGCAGCACGCCGAGCCAAACGAGATCAGCTCGCAGCGCCAGCCAGCCGGCCACCGAGTTGAAGACCAGGCCGAACCCGGCGAGCCACAGGCGCAACGTCAACGCGCTGCGCGGTGGCGCCGGGGGTGGCAGGTAGTCGCTCACCTCATCCGGTTTCCCTCAGCAACGGGGTCTCAACCCGGCGCAGCGGCCGCGGCGGCTTCGTCACGTAGGGCCGCACGAGCCGCGTCACGGCGAGGCCCGGCGCGATGAGGGGGACCACGGCGGTCAGCACCGCGGCGGTGATCCCGGCCCGGACGACGTCCCTCGGCATGACCGCGACGCGGTCAACGACGAACGCACGGCGCCCGGTGAGCGACACGGCGGCCAGAACGGCCAGGAACACGACCATGCTGAGCATCGCCCGCTGCACCGCGTGCTCGTAACCAGCGGCTTCTCCGGCGACCAGCACCGCGAACCACCCCGCGAGAGCCGGGAGCTGACCCTGTTCGGTGGTCGCGGCCCAGCACAGGCCGCCGAGCGTCGCGAGCCAGGCGAGGACGTCGACGCGCTCCTGGGCCCATAGGGAAGCCGAATCGAGTGGAATGCCGGTCCAGGCCAGCACACCGAGCGGGCTGAGCGGATTCTCGGCCAGCTGGCCGAGCACCCAGGCGAGTGTCCACGCGGACAGCAGGACCGCGACGACGAGCTGCCACCTGGGCCGGCGCACCACACAGCGGGCGAGCCGGACGATCTCCGCACGCGTCATACCCCCACCATGCCGTGATCTGGTGGTTCGTGGACAAACGTCACCCCAACGCTCACTCTGACGGCCCCCGCCCAGGGGCGTTGTTCACGCAGCGCTACCCACGATCGGGGCACGGATCTTTCCTATGCTGGAGTTCATGAGCATCGATCAGCTTCTGCGTCTTCCCAGCTACCTGATGCTCCAGCTGGTGAGGGAGGCGCGCCGGACCGGCCTGCGCGGACCCCACCTCGCCGTCCTCGCGCACCTGTCCGAACGCGAGGCCGTGGCGCAGAAGCGGATCAGCGACAGCGTGCGCATGGACCCGAGCGACCTCGTGGCGGTGCTCGACGACCTGGAGGGCTCCGGTCTCGCGCGGCGCCGCAGGGACGAGCGCGACCGGCGGCGGTTCACCGTCTCGATCACCGACGACGGCCGGCAGGCGCTGCGGGAACGACTGGACGCGGTCCGTGCGCACGAGGAGGAGCTGCTGGCTCCGCTGACCCCGCGCGAGCGCGATACGTTGACCACACTGCTGCGCAAGGCCTATCTGCACCACGCGGATCTGCGTGTAGATTAGACAGTCTGCGCTCACGCGACCGGGCGCGGGCAAGAGTGGGCGAGTCGGCATATAAACCGACGTCGCATCGTATCGAGAAATGAGGCAAGTTGTCAAGCGCCTCCGATGACCTCCGGCTCGCCGAAATGGAGCCGGAGCAGGAATACGTGGCCATGTTGTACGGCCGGCTCGACGACCTCCGCGAACAGACGTCGAAACGACTCGCACAATCGTTGCGACAAACCGGCGGAACGCACCAGATGCGGTCCGAGCGCGACACGTCCGTCGCGATGTACACCGATCAGCTGGCCCAGTACAGCGCTGTCGAGAACGGTCTCGCGTTCGGCAGGCTCGATTTCCACAACGGCGACCGCTTCTACATCGGCCGAATCGGTCTCTTCGACGAGGACCAGGATTACGAGCCGCTGCTGATGGACTGGCGGGCGCCCGCCGCCAGACCGTTCTACCTCGCGACCGCAGCCTCCCCGGACGGCGTGCGGCGGCGCAGGCACCTGCGGACCCGGTCCCGCAAGGTCATCGGCCTCGACGACGAGGTGCTCGACATCAACTCGGTCGAGCCGTCGCGCAACGAGGGCCTGACCGGCGAGGCGACGCTGCTGGCCGCGCTGAACGAGTCGCGCACCGGCCAGATGAGCGACATCGTCGCCACCATCCAGGCCGAGCAGGACACGATCATCCGGTCCGAGCTCAACGGCGTCGTCGTCGTGCAGGGCGGGCCGGGCACGGGCAAGACGGCGGTGGCGCTGCACCGCGCCGCGTACCTGCTCTACACCCACCGCCGGCAGCTGGCGAAGCGCGGCGTCCTGGTCGTCGGCCCGAACACGACGTTCCTGCGCTACATCAGCCAGGTCCTCCCCTCGCTGGGCGAGACCGGCGTGCTGCTGTCCACGGTCGGCGAGCTGTACCCCGGGCTGACCGCCACCGGCCGCGAGTCCGCGAGGACCGCCGCCGTCAAGGGCCGCCTGGAGATGGCGGACGTGATCGCCGCCGCCGTGCGCGACCGCCAGGAGGCGCCGGCGTTCGTCGAGGTGCGCTTCGACAACGACGTGCTGCGCCTGGACCGCCGCGCGATCTCCGACGCCCGCGGCCGCGCCCGCCGCACCCGCCGCCCGCACAACGAGGCCCGCCGCACGTTCGCGCGCGAGATCGTCTCGACGCTGGCCGGCATGGTCGCCTCCCGGTTGGGCAACCACCTGCTCGACAAGACCGACATGGACGACATCCGCCGCGAGCTGCGTGAGTCCGACGAGGTCCAGGCCGCGATCGCGTCGCTGTGGCCGGTCCTGACGCCGTTCACGCTGCTCTCGGAGCTCTACGCGAACCCGAAGCGCCGCAACCGCGCGATGGCGAAGTTCACCCGCGAGGAACGCGACCTGCTCCAGCGCTCCACCGACGACTGGACCCCTGCCGACGTCCCGCTGCTCGACGAGGCCGCGGACCTGCTGGGCGAGGACGACACGGAGGCGAAGGCCCGTGCCGAACGCCAGCGCCGCCAGGCCATCGAGTACGCGCAGGGAGTTCTCGACATCCTCGACCTGGAGGACGACGCGGACCCGGACCTCCTGATGGCCTCGGACCTGATGGACGCGTACAGCCTGGCCCAGCGCCACGGCGTCGACCGCTACGAGACCGCGGCCGAACGCGCCGCCGCCGACCGCACCTGGACCTTCGGCCACATCATCGTGGACGAGGCGCAGGAGCTGTCGGCGATGGCGTGGCGCACGCTGATGCGCCGCTGCCCCAGCAAGTCCATGACGGTGGTCGGCGACATCGCGCAGACCGGCGACATCGGCGGCGCCACCTCGTGGGGCTCCGTCCTGTCCCCGTACGTGCAGAACCGCTGGCGCCTCACGGAGCTGTCGGTGAACTACCGCACGCCGGCCGAGATCATGGAGGTGGCCGCGGACGTCCTCGCGTCGCTGGACGCCTCCCTGGTCCCGCCGACCTCCGTGCGCGAAACCGGTGTGGCGCCCTGGGTTTCCGCCGTCTCCTCCCTCTCCTCGGAGGTGCCGCCGCTGATCTCCCGCGAGGTCGCGGCGGTCGGCGACGGCAAGGTGGCGGTGATCGTGCCCGAGGCCCTGCTGCCGTCGGTGGGCGCTGCGGTCGTCGGCGCGGTGCCGGGGTCGTCGCAGGGCAACGACCTGGAGGAGGCGCAGGTCGTGGTGCTCGGGGTGATCGACGCCAAGGGCTTGGAGTTCGACTCCGTGGTCGTGGTCGACCCGGCCGGGATCCTGGCCGAGTCGCCGCGCGGTGCGTCGGACCTGTACGTCGCCTTGACCCGTGCCACGCAACGGCTTGGCGTCGTGCACACCGGCACGCTGCCGGATGTGCTATCCCGGCTGAAGGACGTTTCGTAGCGAACGGAGACCCGGATGGCCAGCATCGAGTCGGCGGTCATCCGGGTCGTCGTCGGGGTGAGCGACCAGCTGTCGTCCCGCCTGACCGACGCCGTGGAGCTGCCGCGGGTGTCGAACGCCGCCACCGAGGGCCTCCTGTCCGACCTGGGCCGCGCCGACGTCGAGGCTCTGGACGGCTACCTGTCCTCCCCCGACTTCGCCGCGGTCGTCGCCCAGAAGCGCATCGGCAACCTGGCGGGCAAGTCCGCGAAGGACCAGCTGCGCGAAGGCCTCCGCCTCTCCGGCCTCTCCGACCACCTGGTGGTACGGGTGACCGACTTGGTCCACGACGTGATGGTCGCCGCCTGCGACGAAGCCACCATGCTCTACGACGACACGAGCGACAGGATCAGCCGGAGCGACCTCTACACCGCGGCCGGCCAGAACGGCGCTCTGCTCAAGCGCCTCAAGTCCCTCGCCCGCGTGCACGCCTTCGCCGCCCGCATGCGCGACCAGGTGATCGCTCTGCACAGCCGGATCCGCATGCCGCACGTCGGCGTGAGCCGGTCGGTGCGGTACGACCAGCTGTACGTCCAGCCCACCCTGACCTCGGCGCGGCTCCGGCTCGGCGCTCCCGGCGAACGGGTGCTGGTGCAGGGCGACCCGGGTGCCGGCAAGTCGACCCTGGCCGCGAAGTTCGCCCACGACGTCGCCGTGTCCGGCCAGGTGCCGTTCCTGGTGGTGCTGCGGGAGTTCGCCGAGTCGTTCGACGAAGGCGGCCGGGACCTCCTGCACTACCTGGAGAAGCTCTGCCAGGCGCCGTACAACGTCAAGCCGCCGCGGGACGGTGTCGAGTACCTGCTGCGGACCGGGCGCGGGGTGGTGATCCTCGACGGGCTCGACGAGTTGGTGCAGGTCGAGCTGCGCCAGCGGGTGGTGTCGCTGGTGGAGGGGTTCGCGCACCTGTACCCGCTGGTGCCGCTCCTGGTGACCGCGCGGAAGATCGGCTACGAGGACGCGCCGCTGAGCACGGACCTGTTCACGTCCGGCTCCATCGAGGAGTTCGACTCCGGCCAGGTCGCCACGTACGTGACGCGGTGGTTCGAGCTGGACGAGGCCACCTCACCCGTCGAACGCGAGCGGCTGATCGCGTCGTTCCTGGAGGACAGCGCCTCGATCCCGGAGCTGCGCGGAAACCCGTTGCTGCTGACGTTGTTGTGCGCCATGTACTCCAGCGACCGGTACCTGCCGCGCAACCTCGCCCAGGTGTACGAGCGGTGTGCGCTCATGATGTTCGAGCAGTGGGACTCGAAGCGTGGCATCGCGCTGCCGTTGAAGTTCCACGGACGATTGCGCGGCGCCGTTCAGCACCTGGCGTGGACCATGTTCAACGCCGCGGAGTCCGGCAAGCCGTTGCCCCGCACCAGGATCGTCAACGTCCTCGCGAGCTACCTGGACGCCAAGCTCGACGACCACGACGAGTCGGTGGCGATGGCGGAGGAGTTCCTCGCCTACTGCACCGGTCGGGCGTGGATCCTCACCGATGTCGGTGCCGAGGTGTACGGATTCACGCACCGGACGTTCCTGGAGTACTTCGCCGCTGAGCACCTGGTGCGGACGCACCGGACTGCTGCGGAGTTGTGGGCGGTGTTGCGGCCGAACATCCAGCAGTGGGACGTCGTCGGCCAGATCGCCCTGCAGCTGTACGACCGCAACGTCGAAGACGGCGTCGACGAGTTGCTGATGGAAGCGCTGGAGGACGACGGGCTCACCTTCGCCGCACGGGCACTGCACTACGTCCAACCCTCGAATCGAACCACCCGCGCGATCGTCACCGCCGCGGTCGATGCGAGCGCTTCGCTCCCGGTCGAGATGCGCCTTCACGGCCCCACCGGCGTGGACAGCCCGCTCCTGGACTGCCTCGGCCACCACCAGATCATCACCGAGCGCCTCGACACACTCCTGCACCGCAACGAGTTCGGCGCCGCCCTGCTGCTCGACAGCTTGCCGGGTCTCGACGAACTGGTCGACCGGCACCGCACCCGGCTCGTCGGACTGTGGAAGGACTGCCCCTGGCCGCTGTACACCACCTGCTGGTTCGGCGTGGCCGAGAGACCTTCGCTCGCCTCGCGCACCGACCTGGACGCGAGACTGACCGACCAGCTGGCGTCCGAGCTGACGTCGTTGCCGACACCGTGGGACCTGCCAGGAACGCCCGTACCCGTCACGCCGGACAACGCCCTGCGCGCGATGCTGGCGCTCCCGTACTTCGAGACGACTGCCCAAGAGCGTGGAGACCTGGTCGTTCCGGGTCCCGAGTTCCCCGCTGCCGTCCGGGAGTTCCTCGAACGCTGGGCTCGGGGCGAGATCAGCGTGCTAGCAGAAGACCGACTGCCGCCGCCCCCACGCCCAGCGCCACGCTGACCACGACGTTCAGCAGCGCCGAGCGGTACTTCTCGCCCTCCAGCAGCTCGACCGTCTGGTAGCTGAACGTCGAGTAAGTCGTGAGCCCTCCACAAAAACCGATCCCCAGCAGCGGCATCCACGACGTCCCCACGATGAACCCGATGAGGAAGCACCCCAGGACGTTCACCGCCAACGTCCCGAACGGGAAGTCCGAGGACACCCGCGCCGACACGA
>NZ_DASVFL010000018.1:0-3392 GCF_036380075.1 Lentzea sp.
ACCGAGCTTGTTCGCCGCGACCGCGGTGCCGAAGTACCGGCCGCTCTGCTGGGCCGCCGCGGCGAGCGTGGAGGCCGCGCCACTGGCGGGCGTCGCTCCGAGGACCGCCGCTCCCGCAGTGGCCGCGACCAGCGAGGAAACAAGGGCGAAGCGTGCTACTGACTTCGCTGTCAGCGTCATTGTCGGCGCTTTCTGAGAAGCACCCGCGCAATAGCGGGTGAATGGGCTTGCAGGAACGTGCAAACATCTGCTCGGGGCAGGTGGTCCGCGCCATGGCCACTCGCCGGGCGAATCAAGACGTCACCCAGTATTGAACGGGACAGCGCGGCCGATCAAGTCTTGACGTGAATTGGCCGCGTTATCCGGAATGTTTCGAAAACCCGCAAAGCTATCGAAACAGTTTCGAAAAGCTCAGCCGGTGGTGACGGGCGCCGGGTCCTGCGGCAGGCGCCAGCTCCCGCCGCGGTCCTCCTTCGCGAACCGCGCGACGAGGTCGGGCAGCCGCAGGGCGGAGGCCAGCCCGGCGACGGTGTGGATGGCGGCGACCGCGGCCCGGGACTCCGGCAGCGCCAGGCGCAGCAGGCGCGGATTGACCTCGGCCTGGATCTCGTCGACGAACGGCCGCAGCACCCGTTCGTAGTTCGCCAGCGCCGTCGGCAGGTCGTGCCGGTTGAGCTCGCCCGCCAGGACGTGCGCGCCGGCCAGGGCGCCGGACGTGCCCATGCCGCTGTACGGGGACGAGCAGTGCGCGGCGTCGCCGGCCAGCACGACGCGGCCCTCCGACCACGCGTCGAGGCGGACCTGCAGGACCTCCTGGGAGTAGAAGAACGGGCTGGTCGCCATGCCCCGGACGAACCGGTCGGTCTGCCACCCGGCGTCGCGGAACCGGCCCGCCCAGAACTCCTGCTGGCGTTCGACGGGCTCGCGGTGGACGGCCGAGGCCTCCTCGGACTGCTCCCGCAGCACGAAGTACGCCTGCGTCTCGGTCGCGTTGTGGCTGCGGCGCATGATCTGACGGCCGCCGGTCGCCAGGTACGTGTCGCGGATGGCGCCGTCGGAGGCGATGCGCGGGACGAACCAGTAGGCCATGTGGATCCCGACGCGCCAGTACGGGTCGAAGCCCTCCGGCAGGAGCGCCCGCCGGACGCGCGACCCCTGTCCGTCGGCGCCGACCAGCAGGTCGTACTCGCCGGAGGTGCCGTCGGAGAAGTGCGCGACGACGCGGTGCTCGTCCTGGTCGAAGCCGTCGACACCCGTGCCGAAGACGTGCTCGGCGTCGTCCTTCGTCGCGTCGTGCAGCAGGCGCACCAGGTCGCCCCGCATGATCTCGTACTCCGACGTGAGGGTCTGCCGGCCGCGCCCGGAGGTGTTGGCCATGACCTTCCCCCTGGTCCGGCCGCGGGAGTCGACGAACGCGACACCCGGCTCGTCCACGAGCACGGCGCGGACCGCGTCGATCAGGCCCATCCGCCGGACGGCCTCGACGCCCTCGCCCCGCAGGTCGATCTGCGCCCCGGTGGCCCGCAGCCCCGGCGCGCGTTCGGCCACGGTGACCCGGTGGCCGCCGCGGGTGAGCCAGAAAGCCAGTGCCTGTCCCGCGATCCCGCCCCCGGCGACGAGGACGCGCAGTGGTTCCGCCATGCCGACACCCCAAAATCTATCGGTGATAGGTTCCTTTCGAGAGTTGCCTATCAGCGATAGGTTTGTCAACGTGACCAAGGTGAACCGCGAGGCCGTCGTCTCCGAGGCGCTCGCGCTGCTCGACGAGGTGGGGCTCGACGCCGTCAGCACGCGACGGCTGGCGGCGCGGCTGAACGTGGAGCAGCCGTCGCTCTACTGGCACTTCCGCACCAAGAAGGACCTGCTGGCCGCGATGGCGCAGGCCGCGATGGAACCCCACGCGACCCAGCCGCTGCCGGAGCAGGGGGACGACTGGCGGGAGTGGTTCCTGGACAACACGCGCAGCTTCCGGCGCACGCTGCTGATGCGCCGCGACGGCGCGAGGTTGCACGCGGGCAGCACGCCGGTCAACGACCTCGACCGGATCCGCCGCAAGATGGAGTTCCTGGTCGCCGCCGGAGTGCCGGAACGGGACGCGGGGATGGCGCTGCTGGCGGCCGGTCGCTTCACGGTCGGCAGCGTGCTGGAGGAGCAGGCGGACGTCGGCGGACAGCCGCCGGACGGCCTGCCCGTGATCAGTCACGAGTCGGCGTTCGAGGAGGGGCTCGCCCTCATCCTCAACGGACTCGCGTCCGTGGTGGCACGGGAGGGGTGAGCGGGCGGCCGTGCCGTCCGCTCACGCCGCGGTCACTGCTCCGCGGACGCCGCCGGCACGGCGGGCGGCTCCTGGAACAGGTTCGTCCAGGTCGGCTGGGCCGCGTGCGACGCGCCCTCGCTCGCCTGGGGCTGGTGCGACTCGAGGTGGCTGAACAGGTCGTCCGCCAGGTGCAAGGTCATGGGAGTGCTTTCCGATCAGTGGCAAGGGTGGAACGTGTCCGGGTCCGCGTGCGGGCCTGGCCGGCGAGACGAGCCGGGGGCGCACTGCGGGAGAAGTCGGTGTTGCGGAACGCAACGACCCGTTGGGCCAACCGTACACCTCATCTTCCGAACACCTGTGTGAACCGCTTGGTACCCAACGCTCCCGGCGCCTAATCACTCACATGGCGCAGCGGTTTCAAGAACTGGGTTGATTTCGTGCGACAGGGCTCCTGAGCTGCGGCTTCACGATCGTGTTCCTCGGCGCCCGCCGCCCACGACCCTTGTGTCGGGCTTCGACACATGCCTATATTTGCCGAAACCGACTGATGTAAGCGCTTACATCACAAGGAGTGACATGTAAGCGCTTACATGAACCGACAGCGACGAGGGTGGCAGGCAGCGCGATGGGAAAGCAAGCCTCTCCCGAGGCCAAGGCAGCGGGAGCGACGATCTACTCGGTCGCCGAGCACGCCGGCGTCAGCATCGCGACCGTCTCGCGGGTGCTCCAGGGCGCGACGGTCGTGGCCGAGTCCACCAGGCAGAAGGTCCTGACCGCCGTCGAGGAGCTCGGCTACGTGCCGCTCGGCGCCGCGCGCAGCCTGGCGGTCCGCCACCACGAGGCGCACGGACTGGTGCTGCCGGAGCTGACCGGCCCCTACTACGCCGAGCTGCTGATGGGCTTCGAGGCCCGCGCCGCCGAGCTGGCCCAGTCGATCGTGCTGGTGCTCACCGACAGCCGCACCGACCTGGCCGCGGCGGTGAAGCAGCTCGCCACCAGGGTCGACGCCATCGCGGTGTTCGGGTCGTCGGCCGAGGTCGTGCAGCTGGTGAAGGGCAGGAAGCCCGTGGTCGTCATCGCGGGCGACCCGCAGGACGGCGTCGAGGCCATCTCGGCGGAGAACCGGGAGAGCGCG
>NZ_DASVFL010000019.1:0-3820 GCF_036380075.1 Lentzea sp.
CAACGGTGTACCGGACCTCGCGGCGCAGCTCGTCCGCAGCGTCGACGCCGTGTCCGGCTGGCTCGTCACCGGTCCTCTGCACCTCAGCGAGAACCAGTTGAGCGAGTTCGCCGACCGGGCCGTGAAAACCCTGCAGGACAACCAGTCCGGTATCACGTCGGGCGCGCTCACGACGGCCGCGACGGTCGCCGAGACCCTCGTCGAGATGCTGCTCGTGCTGTTCGCACTCGTGTTCTTCCTCTACGACGGGCCGAGGATCTGGCAGTTCCTCATCCGCGTCGTCCCCGCCGTCCCCCGGCGCAGGGTCGACGTCGCGGGCAGGCGCGGTCTGGCCGCTCTGGTCAGCTACGTCCGCGCGACCGGGGCGGTCGCCGTGGTGGACGCGCCGGCATCGGCATCGGGCTGGCCGTGCTCGGCGTGCCACTGGCGGTTCCGTTGGCAGCGCTGGTGTTCATCGGCGCGTTCGTCCCGATCTTCGCCGCGTGATCCCGGACCTGGTCCATCTCCGGGCTCAGCCAGCGGGTCACCTCGGCGTGGCCGTAGACCTCCAGCGCCGCGGGTGCGTCCTCGATCCGCCACGGGCGCAGGGTGAGCCGCTCGGTGGTGAACACGCCGGTGGCCGTCATGAGCAGATACATCCCCGGGACAACGCGGTGGCCGCGGTAGCGGCGCAGTACCGCGCACCGAGGGGGTCGTGTTCCTCCCACGGGTGGGGGCAGACGGCGCACGCGCGCCTGGATTCGGAGTCGGTGGTCAGTGGCTCGGACGTGGTCATGCGGGAACTCCGATGAACGGTGTTGCAAGAAGAGAACGACGCCGACGGAGACCACGTCCGCGAAGCGGATACGAGGCCGGCCCAGCGCTTCCACTTCCGGCCGGACGGCCGGATCTCGTGACGCGCCCGAGGCGGCACCAGCTCGACCGCTGCTGCACGACATGCTCTCGGTAGTCGCCAGTCTGCGCGTGTCCGGCCACCAGCTCGGAAGCGGAAGACCCTGTGGGTGCCGAAAATTACGTCCACGCAGGTCAAGGAGCATGACGATACTTGTGGTGCGGCACCAGCGAGTGATCGTCATGCTCCGCGCTCGTAGTGCTGCTCGTACTCGCGTAGCGTTTGCCGCAGATGGGTCTGACTCCGAGATCAGCGGGCGATCCAACACGTCACCGCGAAATTTCCTGACTCAGTTGATAGAATTCGGCGGCGAAAGATTGAATCACATCGACTTGCCCTCTATACTAGGTTCGAGCTATCCAATAGCGCATGACCACACAAACTGCAAAAGCTTGCTACGCATGGGAACTCAAGTCCCCCCTCGGACACCAAAATGTCGCAAATTTGCGACGTCTACGTGGCAGGTGCTCAAGTCCGCTTGAGCACCTTTTTTGCGTTTCCGCGCCACCGGCAGGTGGCGGTCGATGACGATTTCCTACATCCGCCCGATCGTCCCGGACACGACGCCGGAAAAGGCGTCCGATGCATCGGTCCGCGCCATTGGGCAACCTCTCCCCCTGATCGCCGTCCCCGTAGCCCGGCCGCCCCGACTGGCGAACGTCGTGTGCCGTATGGTGGTCGTCGACCAGCGCGGCCGACTCGCCGACCGCCACGTCACGGCCGCGCTGGGCTGGAACGCGGGCACGAGGCTGAACATCCGCGAGCACGACGGCCTGCTGATCATCACCGCCGACCCCCACGGCGCCTTCCAGCCCACCAAGCAGGGATACCTCAGGCTGCCAGCAGACGCTCGTCGCGCGGCGGGCGTGAGCTGCGGCGACCGGGTACTCCTGACTGCGCACCTCGACCGGCAGATCGTCTGCAGGAGCACCCGGTCCCCGTCGCGCGCCGCGAACGCCCTGCCGGGCCGGCCCGCCGCCACCAGCTCGTCCGCCACGCCCACCGCGGCCAGCGACTCCAGCGTGCGCGCGTGCAGCGCGGCGGCCCGGGAGTTGGGCGCAGGACCCGACTGCCGTTCGACGACAATGTGGTCCACACCCAGCCGGGTCAGCGCCAGCTACATCGCGAGGCCGGTCGGTCCACCGCCTGCTACGAGCACGTCGGTGCTGCTCGGCGGTCGGCGCGTACTCGTGTCATCGGTCATTTCTCGCTCCACGTAGGAAAGTTTGGTTCCCGGCGCGTTGATCGGGGCGGCCAGAACTCATCATCGGAAGCGATTGCGTTGCGCCACAAGGAAGACTGGCCAAAGCAGCCGCAAACACCAACAGCAGCGCGAACCTGACGAAGTGTGCCCGTACACGCAAAGACCCACGCTGGTCAGGCAGCACACTCCGGAGGCGCGCGAGCCACGGTGGTCCGGGGCCGCTCCCGGACCACCGCGGTATTGGTCACCGCGGCACCACCTGGGGGAGAGTTCAGGCCGCGGTGACAGCCTCGGACGACTGCGCGCCGACGTCCGCACCGGTGGCGGCGGGCTGTTGCGGCTTGCGCAGGAACAGCGCCACCACCGCCAGGCCGGCCAGCGTCACGATCGCCGCTACCAGCAGGCCCGCTCGCAGGCCCGCCAGCGACGCGGCTTCAGGGGCCGCCGCGTCCGGGACCGTCGCGGCGGCCACCACGGCGGCCAGCACCGCCACGCCCACCGCGCTGCCCACCTGCTGCGCGGTCTGCGCCAGGCCGCTGGCCAGGCCGGTGTGCTCGCTCGGCACGCCCGAGGTCATGGTGCCGATGAACGCGACCACCGCCAGCACGTGGCCGAACCCCAGTGCCGAGGTCGTCACGATCAGCAGCACGAGGTTTCCCTGCTGTGGCAGCAACAACATGGCCAACGTGCCCACGCCCTGCACCAGCAGGCCGAGCATCAGCACCGCCGGGGTGCCGATCCTGCCGATGAACCGCGCCGCCAGCACGCCGGACACCATCGCCGCGCCGCCCTCCGCCACGAAACCGATGCCGGTCGCGAGCGGGCTCCAGCGCAGCACCTCCTGCATGTACAGGCTCAGCAGCACCGTCGCGCCACCGCACATGCCGAACGTGATGAACCCGGTCAGGCCGCCCCACTTCACGGTGCGCCTGCCCAGGATCGACAACGGCGCCAGCGGTGCCTTCTGCCTGCCCTCCACGAAGAGGAACGCGCCGAGCAGCACGACCGAGCCGACCAGCGGGACCAACGCGCCGGGCGAGCCCCAGCCGGAGGTGCCGACCGTCGAGATGCCGTACACCAGCGCCAGCAGGCCCGTGGTGGCGAGCAGCGCGCCGGGCACGTCGAGCCTCGTGGCGTGGCGTTCCTGGTCCTTCTCGAACAACGTCACCGCGCCGAGCAGCACCAGCGCGCCCATGATCACCAGGATGAGCATGGTCCAGCGCCAGCTCAGGCCGCTGGTGATGACGCCGCCGCCGATCGTGCCCACCACGAACCCCAGCGACAGCAGCGCGCCGCTCACGCCGAGCGCGCGGTCACGCCGCGGCCCCTCGGGAACGACGCGGTCAGCAGCGCCAGGGCGGTCGCGCCCACCATCGCCGAGCCGACGCCCTGGCCCGCGCGGGCCGCGATGAGCATCCACGGCGCGTTCGCGAGGCCCGCCACCAGCGAGAACCCCGTGACGATCACGAGCCCCGCGATGAACAGCGGCCGCCTGCCCAGCATGTCGGACACCCGCCCGAACAGCAGCAGGAAGCCCGCGGTGGGCAGGATGAACGCCGTCATCACCCACTGCAGCTGGGCCGGACCGCCGAAGTCCAGGCCCTCGTCGATCGCCGGCAGTGCGACGGTCACGATGGAGAAGTCGAGCGCGATCATGAACTGCGCCGCGCAGATGGTGATCAGGGTGAGCCACCCGCGCAGCCCAAGGCCCGCGGTGGTCTCGC
>NZ_DASVFL010000020.1:0-144377 GCF_036380075.1 Lentzea sp.
CGACGTCCCGGCCATCGTCCAGACGAAGCCGAGCCCGCCCGCCCAGCCGGAGGAGTCGCCGCTGAACGTCGCCTTCCTCAGCGGCATCGCCGTCCTGGTGGTGGCCGCCGCCGGAACGCTCTGGCTGGTCCGCGCCATCGGCCACCACGGCGAGCACCGCCGCTAACGGGCGGAGGTGTCCACCCGGTCGACGACGTGCGCCTCGGTGGGGTCGACCGCCTCCCACCTGCCGGCGAGGCGGTCGATCACGGCGGAGGGCACCGGTTCCGGACGGGCGCGGTTGCGGGCGTGGACCACGTCCCTCGGCGCTTCGAGGCCGACGAGGGTGATCCGCGCGCGGTAGTCCGCGGCGAGCCCGACGCAGCGGTCGCGCAGCTGCCGGGAGATGTTGGTCGCGTTCCAGACGAACCGCTCCCCCGCCCTGAGGAACGTCCGGGCCTCTTCGAACGCCGCGGCGGCCACCGCCCGTTGGTCGCCGTCGGGAGCGATGCCCAGCCGGGAGCGCACCGCGTCGAGGCTCACCACCGGCCAGCCCGGCCGGTTCCCGGCGATCCAGTGGTCCTTGCCGACGCCGGGAAGGCCGGACAGCACGGTCACCTCGACGCGCGTGTCGTCATAGGCGGCGTACGACGGGTCGCGGCCGGGCGTGCGGAAGTACTGGAACCGCGCGTGGTTCGACGGGAACGCGCGCGGCCGGTCCAGGCAGTCGCGTTCGCGGCAGTACTCCTCGAACAGCGCGATGTTCTCCAGCACCGGCTCGGCGTCGCCGCAGATCCGGCCGAGGATGTCGGCGCGGGCGAGCGTCGCCAGGTCGTCGTTGCGCGCGAGCAGGCTCACCCGGAACGCGATCCGGTCGAGGTCGGGCCGTTCGAGCGCCCAGAACGGCACCTGGTGGTGGCGGACCAGCGCGGCGACGTGCTCGCGCCACTCGATCGGGCGGCCCATCTCCCACAACAGCCGGCGCACCAGCAGGTCCCCGGCGCGGGAGTGGCCGTGCGCGGTGACGCGGCCGCCGTCGACCTGCGTGCGGAACGGCTTGGCGACGTCGTGCATCAGCACCGTCGCGAACAACCGCACGCGGTCCGGTTCGGGACGGGCACGCCATTCCGGCAGCGTCGCCAACACCTCGCACGCCATGCGGGTGTGCACGGAGACGTCGCCTTCCGCGTGGTGCACCGGATCCTGCGGCACTCCCTCCATCGCGCGCACCCACGCGAACGCCGAACGGATGGCGTCCCAGTCAACGGTCCACTGTGGACCGGTAGGGCAGAGCGACTCAAACACGGGACACCACCCGGTTCGGCAGGATCGGGCGGTCCTGCCAGTGGCTGCCCGAGTCGAGCACCGCCGTGACGAACGTCGGCCGCACCCACTTGTAGCGCCCGACCGTGCGCCCGTCCTCCTCCACCTTGACGTAGAGGCCTTCCATGTCGTCGTCCGCATCCGTCTCCGCGGCAACGACATCCGGGTCCTGCCCCGCCGCACGCGCGGCCTCGACCAGCACGTCGCGCCACCCGGCGGTGCGGCAGGTGGACGGGCCGACCAACGCGGTCAGGTCCTTCACCGTTCGCAACGGCCCTTCGTGCAGCACCGGCACCGACACCACCGGTGTGCCCGCGAGGACCCGGCGGCGTTCCGGTGTGGACAGGAACTCGCCGGTGTCGCGGTCGAGGAGGTCGAACTCGCAGAAGTGGTGCGGCAGCGCGTCGTAGAACACGGTGTGCTTGGCGTACAACCATTCCCCGTAGAGCACGAACCGCGTGCCGAGCCTCTCCCAGAGCACGCCCTGGTGCGTCGCGGCCCACGCCTTCAGCGGCGCGAACTGCCGTTCGCGGGGACCGCCGGTCAGGAAATGGCCGCGCGACTGGAGTTTCAGCACGCCACCGGAGTCGAAGCTGATGCCCGCGTTGGCGCCGTCGAGCTTCTCCTCGACGACCAGGTGCCGCCCCGCGATCGCGCGGAACGGCACCTGGTCGAGGTCCTCGTCGCCCGGTTGCAGGCGCGAGCCCTGGAGGTGCGGCGTTCGCGGGTACTTGCGCAACATGCCCGCAGTTGTAACCCGCCCGCACCTGCGCGGGCGAGCGGTTTACGCCTGGCCGACGAACGCAGCCTTGTCGGAGTTGAAGGTCGGCTCGAACACGAGCTGCATCTCACCGGGCTGCGCGCCGACCGAGTAGGCGACCTCGTAGGTGTAGGTCTTGCCCGGCAGCACGGTCGCCGAGTCGAACGTGCTGTCGCAGCCGCCGCTGCTGTCGAAGATCCTCGGGGCCTTCTGGCCGTTGAACTGGGCGTCGTCGGCGATCGACATCAGCGCGGTCTCGAACGCGGCGTTCGTGCCGTTGGTGACGGTGACCTTGAACTTCACCGCGCGGGCGATGTCCGACGGCGCCGAGAACTGGCCGGGCGTGCACTCGACGGGCGTGGCGACGTCGACCGCGAGGCCGTTCGCCCACGTGTACCGCTTGCCCCAGGTCGGGGTCTCGGCGGCCGCGTCCTGCTTCGCGGTCTCGCCGGCGACGCCGACCTGGCCCTGGTTCGTGGTGGTGTCGAGGGCCTTGTCGATCTCCTTGACGGCCGCCCCGCTCGCCAGCACGGAGAACGTGATCGCGAGGACGCAGAGGACGACGCCGATCGCGGCGAGGACCTTGCGCGTGCCGAACAGCGCGATGACGCCGAGCACGATGCCGACGAACGCGGCGATCGAGGTGAGGATGTTGAGGATGACGAGCCAGGAGCAGACGACTCCGACGATGCCGAGGATGACCGCGGCCCAGGCGAGCGCACCGAACTTCGCCGGCTTCGGCGGTACGGCACCGGGCTGGGGCTGGACGTACTGCGTCGGATAGGTCATCACGGCTCCCGGCGGTTGCGAAGTGGTGACCACGACGTCGAATCGTCCGCTTGCTCCGTTAGCGCACGGACCGGTGGTGTCACTCGATCGAGTTGCCCGGTGCGGCAGCCGACTTCCGAAGGTAGCGAGGTGACTACGATCCGTAGAGGCTTGGCGCTGGATGCCATCCCGAAAGGAACCCTGCCATGGCACGACGACTCGTCGGAACCCTGCTCGCGGCGATCGCCGCACTCGGTGTGACGGCGGTACCCGCCCAGGCCGCCGTCGACTTCACCGGCATCGTGGCCCTCAACAACTGCTCGGGCTCGCTCGTCCGCCTGCCCTCCTCGGCTCCCGCGGACAAGGCGCTCGTGCTCACGAACGGGCACTGCGTCGAGCTCATGAAGCCCGGCCAGGTGATCGTCGACCGCGCGGTGTCGCGCAGCTTCAGCCTGCTCAACGGCTCCGGCACCAAGATCGCGACGCTCACCGGCACCAAGATCGTCTACGCGACGATGACCGGCACCGACGCCGCGCTCTACCAGCTGAACACGACCTACGGCGACATCCAGAGCCGCTACGGCAGCCGGGCGCTCGAACTGTCCGCCTCGCACCCCGTGGCGGGAACGGAGATCCGCGTCGTCTCCGGCTACTGGAAGCGGATCTACTCCTGCCAGGTCGACGGTTTCGTCAACCAGCTCAAGGAAGCCGACTGGACCTGGCGCGACTCGCTGCGCTACACGTCGTCGTGCAACACCATCGGTGGCACCTCGGGTTCGCCGATCATCGACAACGCGAGCGGCAAGGTCGTGGGCGTCAACAACACCGGCAACGAGAGCGGCGGCCGCTGCACGATGAACAACCCGTGCGAGGTCGACGCCGCCGGTACCGTCACCGTCCGCAAGGGCATCAACTACGGCCAGCAGACGTACGGTTTCGTGTCCTGCTTCGGCTCCGGCACGACGCTGAACCTGTCACTGCCGGGCTGCACGGTCGCGAAGCCCTAGGTACGTCGACAAGAGGAAGCCGGGACGCCCCTGCCCGCGTCCCGACTTCCTCGTTTGATCGGTCCGCTACCGCGCGGCGCGCACGATCAGGTCGGCCACGGTCTCCGGGTGCGACACCGCCACGGAGTGCGAAGCGTCCCCGACCTCGACGACGGCGCGGCCGTGGGCGCGCTCGGCCATCCACTTCTGCGCGGCGATCGGGATGTTCTTGTCCTTGCCCGCCACCACAAAGTACGACGGGACGGCGTGCCACGCGGGCTCGCCGGCCTTCTCGCCGAGCGCGGAGTCGTTGACGGGCCGCTGCGTCGCCGCCGCGAGCGTCGCGTCCTTGCGCGGGACGTCGGCCGCGAACTGCTGCCAGTACTTGTCCTGCTGGATCACCAGGTCCGTGGTGCCGTCACCGAGCGGGATGGTCGACAGCGTGTCGCCGAGGGTGCTGCCGGGGAACTTGTTCGACAGGTCCAAGGCGCTCTCGCCCTTCTCCGGCGCGAACGCCGCGACGTAGACGAGCGCCTTCACGTTCGCGTTCCCGAGCGCGGCCTGCGACTGCACCATGCCGCCGTAGGAGTGGCCGGCGAGGATGACCGGCCCGTCGATCGAGGCGAGCACCTGGCGCAGGTACTGCGCGTCGCCGGTGAGCGACCGCAGCGGGTTGGCCACCGCCACCACCGGGAAACCCTTGCGTTGCAAGCGTTCCACCACACCGTTCCAACTCGACGCGTCAGCGAACGCCCCGTGCACCAGCACGATGGTCGGCTTCTTCGCGCCCTGCTTCTCCTGCTCCTCGGACGCTCCGGCACCCGACGGAACAACGGCGGCCAGCGCCAGCAGCGTCCCAAGAACGGCGAACACCTTGCGAACTCGCATTGCTCTCTCACTCTCTCGTCAGGCACCGGCTCGGTGCTGCATCGTGCTCGATTAGATCGTGCACGATGTAAGTTACCCGACGAGTTACCTCGCACGCGATGTGTTTCAGGTCACCAGATTGTATTTCACCGGGATCTGTCCGATCACTGGCACGAACTGCGGGCTGTCACCTCGCTGTCCGGCGGTGATCAGCAGCGACAACGGCCTGCGGCCTTGCTCCAGGCCAGGTGCAGTTTGCTGGTCCAGCAGCCGCGCGACCCGCCCAGTCCGTGGTAGTCGGGCTCGGTTCCGCCGGCCGGAGTGCCGGGCGGTTCGACCTGCAGATCCCCCTTTTCCGTGTACCGGCGGCATCGGCACGGGCCTGCAAGCCGGTCAGAATCCGCTGCCACACCTCGGCCCGCTGCCGGCGGCGGAACAACCCGCACATGGTCTGCCAAGGCCCATGCTCAGGCGGGACGTCACGCCACGGAGCACCGACGCACACCCGCCACCGGACGCCGTCGATCAACTGCCTCTTGCTCCACTTCGGCGGCGCCCCGGCTTGGCGCCGACAGGCAGCAGCTGCAACACAGCCCGCTGCGCGTCGGTCAGGTCAGCCTGCCCCGCTGCCGCTACGCCGGCCAAGAGGTCTCCGGTACTGCAGGTTTGCTTGGTCGCCAACCCACCTACCGGAGACTTCGCCACGTACCGGCCGCAGCGCCCCGAGAGGTGTCGCCCTGGCGTTCGCAACGCCTCAGGTCAGCACACCTAGCGTTCGGCACCGTGCTTCACGCGCTGCAGCGCCTTGCGGAGAACGGCGATCTCCTCGAGGGTCATGCCGAGCGCGTTGCCGAGCTGGGTGAACATCTCCGCGCCGATCCACTGCAGCTCACGGCCCTTGTCGGTGAGCTGGACGAGCACGGACCGCTCGTCGTCGGGGTGCGTGACGCGCACCAGCAGACCACCCTTCTCCAGCCGCTTGATCAACGGCGAGAGGGTGCTGTACTCGAGGTCGAGCTCCTGGACGAGCTCCCGGATCGGCCGCGAGTCCCGCTCCCACAACAGCAGCATCACCAGGAACTGCGGGTAGGTGATGCCCGCCTTGTCGAGGATCGGGCGGTAGAAGCCGGTGACCGCCCGCGACGTCGTGTAGAGGTCGAAGCAGAGCAGGTCGGAGACCGTGGGGGTCACCTCGGACGGCGCGTCGGGCGTGGTGCTCACACCGATCAGGCTACTCGGGACGACCCGGTCGGGCGGCGAAGTCGGGTACGGCGCTCGACGAACCAGGCAAGCCGGGACGACCAGTCGCCACGACGCACACCCGCACCACGGCGCGAAGCCGAGCCAGGCCGTTCACCCGGCCTGGCTACTACCAAGGCTCGTCCAGCGCCGACGCCTCGTCGCCCGCGGTGCGCAGCTCGTCGCGCACCACGCGGTAGGCGAGCCCCTCGGCGTAGCCCTTGCGCGCCAGCGCGCCCACGAGACGGCGGATCTTCGCGGTCTCGTCCACGCCGGACATGGTGCGCAGGCGTTTGCGGACGAGCTCGCGGGCGCGTTCTTCCTCCGCCTCGCCGTCGACCGCGGCGACGGCCTCGGCCACCACCTCGTCCGCCACGCCCTTGCGGCGCAGCTCCATGGCCAGGGCGCGGCGACCCAGGCCGTTGTACGTGTGACGGGAACGCACCCACATCTCGGCGAACTGCGCGTCGTCGATCAGGCCGGCGCGGTCGAACTTGCCGAGGACGACCTCGGCGGCGCCGGCGCTGATCCCCTTGCGCAGCAACGCGTCGTGCAGCTCCTGCCGTGAGCGGGCCCGAGCGGTGAGCAGCGCGTAGCAGATGTCCCGCGCTTTGCGCTGCTCCTCAGCCTCGTCCACCCCGGCTACCCCTAGAACTCGACGGGAGCGGCGGGAGCCGTCTCGTCGGCGTCGAGGGTCGCGCCGATGCCGAGCTTGTCCTTGATGCGCTTCTCGACCTCGTTGGCGATGTCCGGGTTGTCCAGCAGGAACTTGCGGGCGTTCTCCTTGCCCTGACCCAGCTGGTCGCCCTCGTAGGTGTACCAGGCGCCGGACTTGCGCAGGATGCCCTGGTCGACGCCCATGTCGATGAGCGAGCCCTCACGGCTGACGCCCTTGCCGTAGAGGATGTCGAACTCGGCCTGCTTGAACGGCGGCGCGACCTTGTTCTTCACGACCTTGACCCTGGTGCGGTTGCCGACGGGCTCGCCGCCGTCCTTCAGGGTCTCGATGCGGCGCACGTCCAGGCGCACGGAGGCGTAGAACTTCAGCGCCTTACCACCGGTCGTGGTCTCCGGGGAGCCGAACATCACGCCGATCTTCTCGCGCAGCTGGTTGATGAAGATCGCCGTCGTGCCGGACGCGCTGAGCGCACCGGTGATCTTGCGCAGCGCCTGGCTCATCAGGCGGGCCTGCAGACCGACGTGGTTGTCGCCCATCTCGCCCTCGATCTCGGCGCGCGGCACGAGGGCGGCGACCGAGTCGATGACGAGGATGTCGAGCGCGCCGGAGCGGACCAGCATGTCCGCGATCTCGAGCGCCTGCTCACCGGTGTCGGGCTGGGAGACCAGCAGCGCGTCGGTGTCGACGCCCAGCCGCTTCGCGTACTCGGGGTCGAGGGCGTGCTCCGCGTCGATGAACGCGGCGATGCCGCCGGCCTTCTGGGCGTTCGCGACGGCGTGCAGGGCGACGGTGGTCTTACCGGAGGACTCAGGACCGTAGATCTCGACGACGCGACCCCGCGGCAGACCACCGATGCCGAGCGCCACGTCCAGCGCGATCGCGCCGGTCGGGATGACCTCGATCGGGGCACGCCCCTCCTCGCCGAGGCGCATCACGGAGCCCTTGCCGAACTGCTTGTCGATCTGCGCCAGGGCCAGCTCGAGCGCTTTGTCCCGGTCGGGTGCTGCGGGTGCCATCTTGGATCCACCTTTTGTCGTCTGCTGCCGTTGCTTCGTCATGTTGGACCTGACGCTACTGGCGGGGTCTGACAATTCTGCGAAGCCGGGGGTCGCGGCCACTGTAGCCGAACACGTGTTCGAGCACACGTGAACACTCCGGACCGGCTCTCACCGCCGGTTCTCGGGCACTTCGAAGGCGTCGCAGACCGCGACCCAGACCTCCTTGGCGCCGATCCCGGCCTCCAGCGCCTGGTCGGCGGTGCGGCCGCCGAGCGACGACAGCACGTGGTCGTGGGCGATCATCTCGGCCCTGACCTGGCCGAACTCCCCTGCCATGAGTTTGCGGAACATGGTGATGCGCACCGCGAGACCCTAACCGGCGGGCCTGCGCAGCGATGCGAGCAGGCACGCGACGAGCAGCGGCAGGGCGGTGAACCCGACGAGCAGCCCGAGCGCCGCGTACGACCACGCCGTCACGACGATCCCGGCCACCGCTCCCCCGATGGCGGCGCCGACGTTCATCACCAGGTCCGAGAGCCCCTGCGCCGCGGGCCGGTCCTCCACCGGCACGGACTCCGTCAGCAGCGCCGACCCGGACACCAGGCCCGCCGACCAGCCGAAACCGAGCAGCGCGAGGCCCACGGCGAGCTGCGGGGCGTCGTGCGACGGCGCCATGCCGGCCACCCCGGACGCCGCCACCACCAGCGACGCGCCGACCGCGAGCACCGGCACGCGGCCGATGCGGTCCGCCATCCACCCGAACAGGGGACTCGCGGCGTACATCGCGGCGACGTGCAGGCTGATCACCACGCCGACCACGCGCAACGACGACCCGGCGTGGTTCATGTGCACCGGGGTCATCGACATCAGCCCGACCATCGCGGTGTGGCACAACATCACTCCAACGAGTGCAAGTCGTGCCATCGGCCCGAGCGTTCCCCAGATCCGCAGACCGCCGGGACGGCCGGAGCCGCCGGCGCAGTGCTGGGGTTCCACCGGACGGGTGCTCTGCACGACGACCAGCGGGTCCGGCCGCAGCCCGAGCTGGATGACCAGCACCGCCACCCCGAGCACGACGGCGGCCAGCAGGAACGGCCCCGCCCCCACCGGCAGGCCGAGCGACGCGGCCGCGCGTCCCGCGGGATCGGCGAGGTTCGGCCCGATGACCGCGCCGATCATCGCCGCCCACACCACCCGGGAGAGCTCGCGCGCACGGCGCCGCGGGTGCGCCAGATCCGTTGCGGCGTAACGGGCCGCGTAGTTCGCGCTGGACGCCCCGCCGAACAGGACCAGCCCCGCCAGCAGCAGCGGCCACACGCCGAAGCTCACAGCGGCCGCGGCGACCACCGCGCCGAGAGCGCCCATGCCGTAGCCCAGGATCAACGCGGGGCGACGCCCGCGCCGTTGCGCGAGGAGGGCTCCGGGAAGGGCGAGCAGCGCGGCACCGGCGACCGCGGCCGTCTGCGCGAGGCCCCCGACGGCGTCGGACCCGGACAGCGACGCGGCGACCAGCGTGCTGAACGCGAGCCCGATCGTCACCGACGCCGACCCCAGCGCCTGGGTGCAGGTCAGCACCCGGACGACCTTGCGCTGCACGCGTTCGACCTGCGGCGCGACCGTCACCATGATCGCGATGGTGACACGCCGTGACGGCGTGCCGACAGGTCCATCAGGGGCGGTTACTCCCCCGGTTGCACGGTCTTCTCGAAGAAATCGGCCATTTCGTCCGGCTTGAGCTCGTCGGCGTTCTCCTCGGCGTTCTTGGTGAGGATGCCGAACATCGGGCGGCCCTTGGCGGTGAACACCAGCACGCCGGTGCCGCTCGACGTGGCCGCGCGGTAGCCGCCCTCCAGGCCGTTGCCGGTCCAGTCGGCCTCGACGCGGTCGGTCTGGAACGACTTGGCGATCGCGTCGGCGTTGTTCTCCGCGCCGGTGACGCTGTCGGTGAGGATGTACTGGACCGCGTAGCCGTCGCGGATCGCGCAGCTGACGACCGTGCCCTTGATCTCGTCCATGCCGGTGATCTGCGCGGAGTCGGCCTTCTCGCAGCCGCCGCCGTCGGGCACGTGGCCCGCGAGCTGGCGCAGGCACCTCGTGAAGCCCTGGCCGTCCTGGGTGGTCTCGTCCTTGCACTCGTCGGCGCTGGGCAGGTCGGGGCCGGAGAACGCGAACACCGCGCCGAGGACCACCGCCAGCGCCACGACCGCGCCGCCGGCACCGAGGAGGAGCTTCCTGTTGTCCTTCTTCTTCGGGGCCTGCTGCTGCGGGAAGTTCATCGGGTAGCTGCCGCTGACGTTCGGGTTCACGCCGTACGGCCCGGTGACCGGGTAGCTGCCGCTGGCCGAGTAGGCCCCGCTGGGGTACGAGCCGCTGGGGTAGGACCCGCTCGGGTACGACCCGCTCGGGTAGGAGCCGCTGACCACCGGGTTCGGGCCGCTGACGTTGGGGTTCACCGGGTGCGGGCCGGACGTGGCGGGGCTGACCGGCGCCGTCACGACCGTGGGCGGCTCGACGTACTTGGGCTTGTCGTCCTCGGGCTTCAGCGTGATCTTCGTCTTGTCCACGACCTGGGCGCCGGACGCGACGATCGTCTCCGGGTGGTCGGGGCTGGTGGGGACGATCCCGACCTTCTCGGCGATGGTCTGGGCGACCAGCGGCATCTGGCACGAGCCGCCGACCAGGTAGACGTGCTCGGGCGTGACGCCGGCCCTGGTGACCGTGGAGATCAGCAGCTCGGTGGTGCGGATCAGGCTCGGCCGGATCAGCGCCTCCAGCTCGCCGCGGGTGATGACGACCTTCTCGAACGGCTCCGGCATCGTCACCTCGACCCGGTGCAGCGCCGAGAGGTCCTCCTTGGCCAGGCGCAGCTCCTCGCGCAGGCCGAGGCGGGCGCGGTGGTCGTCCACGGTGGTCGGGCGCAGCAGCCGCTGCCAGGCCGCCGGGTCCTTGTGCGAGATCTCGCGGCCGACGTGCTCCAGCAGCGCCTGGTCGACGTCGAGACCGCCGATGTCGCCGAGGCTGCCGTCGGCGAGGATGCGGTGCTCGGCGTCGAGCACGGAGACGTCGAACGTGTCGGCGCCGAAGTCGTAGACCGCGAGCGGCCGCCCGCCGCCGAGCGCGGCCACGGCGATGGCCTCGGGAACGGGCACGAGCTCGCCCGTCATGCCCGCGAGCCTGGCCGAGGACAGCAGCTTGTTGCGCCTGCTCGGGCCCCACTCCGCGGGGTGCGTCAGGCGGATCTCGTCGAGCGCCGAGCCCATGAGCAACGGCGTCACGGCCTCCATGACGCGCGCGTAGATGGCCGCGAGCGCGTCGTTGACCGGGAGGGTCTGGTCGCCGAGCTTCATCGTCGGCTTGTCGATCAGGCGCTTCGGGTTCGCCTCGTAGCGCGACGGGTCGCGGCGCGAACGCCGGTCCGCGTCTCTGCCGACGCGCAGCGTGCCGTCCTCGTCGAGGTAGACGGACGAGGGCATCGTCGCCCCTCCGTCCACGTCCACCACACCATGGCCGGACAGCACCGCGACCGTGTTGGCGGTGCCCAGGTCGACGGACAGGATGCGCACCGTGCTCCCCTCGAAGGACGTACCGGGTGATCGTGCCACAGGGGCCTTCACCGGGTGCTCGGACCTGCGTAATCAGAAATTGTCGGACCCCGGCGTCATGATGTTCTCCATGGACGTGATGGAGGCCTTCTCACCGGCGACCAGGCAGTGGTTCGCCGGAGCCTTCGCCTCGCCCACCCAGGCGCAGACGGGCGCGTGGGCGGCCGCGGCGGCGGGCGAGCACGCGCTGGTCATCGCCCCGACGGGCTCGGGCAAGACGCTGGCCGCGTTCCTGTGGGCGCTCGACCGGCTGGCGGCCTCGCCGGTGCCGGAGGAGCCGAAGCGCCGGTGCCGGGTGCTCTACATCTCGCCGCTGAAGGCACTGGCGGTGGACGTGGAGCGCAACCTGCGCGCACCCCTCGCGGGCATCCGGCAGGCCTCGCACCGGCTGGGTCTCGCGGAGCCGTCGATCACCGTCGGCATGCGGACGGGCGACACGTCGCCGGAGGAGCGCAGGGCGTTCGGCCGCACTCCGCCGGACGTGCTGGTCACGACGCCGGAGTCGTTGTTCCTGCTGCTCACGTCGTCGGCGCGCGAGTCGCTGCGCGGCGTGGAGACGGTGATCCTCGACGAGGTGCACGCGGTGGCGGGCACCAAGCGCGGCGGCCATCTGGCGTTGTCGCTGGAACGGCTGGACGCGCTGCTGGAGCGGCCCGCGCAGCGGATCGGCCTGTCGGCCACGGTGCGGCCGGTCGAGGAGATCAGCACCTACCTGTCCGGCGGCCGGCCGGTGTCGGTGGTGCAGCCGAAGACGCCGAAGACCATCGAGGTCGAGGTCGAGGTGCCGATCGAGGACATGACGGTGCTCGGCCAGCCGACCGGCGAGGTGTCGGGGTCGGCGGCGGGTGCCGAGCAGCGCAACTCCATCTGGCCGTCGGTCGAGGCGCGCGTGCTCGAACTGGTGCGGGAGCACCGGTCGACGATCGTCTTCGCGAACTCGCGCCGGTTGGCGGAACGGCTGACCGCACGGCTCAACGAGCTGGCGGAGGAGTCCGCGGAGTCCTCTGAGTCCTCGGCGGCGGAGTCGTTCCCGGCGGAGGCCGTCGGCCAGTCCGGGATGACGGTGCAGAAGACCGCGTCGGTGGCCCGCGCGCACCACGGCTCGATGTCGCGCGAGCAGCGCACCGCCGTGGAGGAGGACCTGAAGTCCGGGCGGCTGCCGTGCGTGGTGGCGACGTCGTCGCTGGAGCTCGGCATCGACATGGGCGCGGTCGACCTGGTGATCCAGGTGGAGGCGCCGCCCTCGGTGGCGTCCGGGATGCAGCGCGTCGGCCGGGCCGGTCACCAGGTGGGCGCGATGTCCAAGGGCGTCATGTTCCCGAAGTTCCGCGGCGACCTGGTGTCGTGCGCGGTGGTGGCGGAACGGATGCGCGACGGCGCGATCGAGTCCGTCCGGTTCCCGCGCAACCCGCTCGACGTGCTGGCGCAGCACGTCGTCGCGATGGTGGCGATGGAGACGTGGACGGTCGAGGACCTGACGGCGCTGGTGCGGCGCGCGGCGCCGTTCGCGGGTCTGCCGGACTCGGCCCTGCACGCGGTGCTGGACATGCTGTCCGGGCGCTACCCGTCCGAGGAGTTCGGCGAGCTGCGGCCGCGGATCACGTGGGACCGGGTCAACTCGGAGCTGCGCGGCCGGCCCGGTTCGCAACGGCTCGCGGTCACCTCCGGCGGCACGATCCCCGACCGCGGGCTGTTCGCGGTCATGACGCCGCCGTCGGAGAACGGTCCCGGCTCGCGCGTCGGCGAGCTGGACGAGGAGATGGTCTACGAGTCGCGTGTAGGCGACACGTTCCTGCTGGGCACCTCGTCGTGGCGGGTCGAGGACATCACGCACGACCGGGTGATCGTGGTGCCCGCGCCGGGTCAGCCGGCGCGGATGCCGTTCTGGAAGGGCGACGCGCCCGGCCGTCCGCTGGAGCTCGGCCGCGCGATGGGCAAGTTCCTGCGCGAGGTGTCCACGATGGAGGACGCCGCGGCGCGGGAGCGGGCGAAGTCCGCGGGCCTGGACGAGTGGGCGACGGACAACCTGCTGGCGTACCTCGGCGAGCAGCGGGAGGCCACGCGGCACGTCCCGAACGACAGGACCGTCCTGGTGGAGCGGTTCCGCGACGAGCTGGGCGACTGGCGGCTCGTGGTGCACTCGCCGTTCGGCGCCCAGGTCAACGCGCCGTGGGCGCTGGCGATCGCCGCCCGGCTGCGGGAGAAGCGCGGTGTCGAGGCGCAGGCGGCGCACTCCGACGACGGCATCGTGCTGAGGCTGCCCGACGCGCTCGACTACGAGGGCGTGGAGGTGACGGCGGGCGCCGAGGACGTGCTGCTCGACCCCGAGGAGATCGAGCAGATCGTGGTGGCGGAGGTGAGCGGGTCGGCGTTGTTCGCGGCCCGGTTCCGCGAGTGCGCCGCCCGGTCGCTGCTGCTGCCGCGGCGCGACCCGAAACGCCGGACCCCGTTGTGGCAGCAGCGGCAGCGGTCGGCGCAGCTGCTGTCGGTGGCGTCGAAGTACGAGCGGTTCCCGGTGGTCCTGGAGGCGATGCGCGAGTGCCTGCAGGACGTCTACGACCTGCCGGGCCTGCGCGAGCTGATGGCGGACGTCCGGGCGCGCCGGGTCCGCGTGGTCGAGGTGGAGACGCCGTCGCCGTCGCCGTTCGCCCGCAGCCTGCTCTTCGGGTACGTGGGCATGTTCCTGTACGAGCTGGACGCCCCGCTGGCGGAACGCCGGGCGGCGGCGCTGTCGCTCGACTCGACGCTGCTCGCGGAGCTGCTCGGTTCCGAGGCGATCCGCGAGCTGCTCGACCCCGAGATCGTCGCCGAGGTCGAGCGCGGCCTGCAGCGCCTGGCGGAGGACCGGCGGCCGCGGCACGCCGAGGACACCGCGGACCTGCTGCGGTTCCTGGGAGACCTCTCCGACGCGGAGGCGCTCGAACGCGGCGTGCCGCGCGAGTGGCTGGACGAGCTGGTGGCCGAGCGCCGGGTGATCCGGGTCAGGATCGCCGGCGAGGAACGCAGCATCTCGATCGAGGACGCGGGCAAGGTCAGGGACGCGCTCGGGGTGGCCCTCCCGGTCGGCGTGCCGGAGGCGTTCACCGAACCGGTGGCGGATCCGCTGGGCGACCTGCTGAGCCGGTACGCCCGCACGCACGGCCCGTTCCCCGCCACGGAACCCGCGGCGCGCTTCGGTCTGGGCGTGGCCGTGGTGACGGGTGTGCTGGAACGGATGGCGGCCACGGGCCGGTTGGTGCGCGGCGAGCTCCGGCCCGGCGGCACGCACACCGAGTACTGCGACGCGGACGTGCTGCGGCGCCTGCGCCGTGCCTCGCTGGCCCGGCTGCGGTCCGAGGTCGAGCCGGTCGAACCGGCGGCGCTGGGCCGGTTCCTGCCGTCGTGGCACGGGCTCGGCCGCCGGCTGCGGTCGGCGCCGACGGTCGACGACGTGTTCTCGGTCGTCGAACAGCTCGCCGGCGCGCCGCTGCCCGCGAGCGCGCTGGAGTCGCTGCTGTTCCCGTCCCGGCTGCCCGGCTACTACCCGGCGCTGCTGGACGAGCTGACCGCGTCCGGCGAGGTCACGTGGACGGGCTGCGGTGCGCTGGCCGGCGGTGACGGCTGGGTCGCCCTGGCCCCGACCGACGTGGCCGACCTGCTGCTGCCCGACCTGGTGCCGGAGTCGATCCCGGAGTCGCCGCTGCACACGGCGGTGCTGGAGGCGCTGTCCGGTGGCGCGCTGTTCTTCCGCCAGGTGGTGGACCGCGCCTCGCAGTCCGTCACGTGCACGGACGCGGAGGTGGTCGGCACCCTGTGGGACCTGGTCTGGGCGGGCCTGGTCACCAACGACACGCTGGCACCGCTGCGCGCCCTGGTCTCCGGCGGCGGCGCGGCCCACAAACCCCGCCGCGGCGCTCCCCGTGGCCGCTACGCCCGCCTCCGCGCGGCCCGGCCGGACCTGCCCTCGCGCACGGGCCCGCCCACCGCCGCGGGCCGCTGGTCGCTGGCCGTGGCCCCGGCGGCGGACCCGACCCGCCGGGCACACGCACGGGCCGAAGCTTTCCTGGAACGCCACGGCGTCCTGACCAGGGGCGCCCTCGACACCGAACGCGTGACGGGCGGCTTCAGCGGCGTCTACAAGGTCCTGCGGGCCATGGAGGAGTCGGGCCAGGTGATCCGCGGCTACGTGGTCGAGGGCCTGGGCGCCGCCCAGTTCGCGGCGCGCGGCGCGGTGGACCGCCTGCGCGCCCTGTCCCGTCCACCGGGCCAACCGGCCCCGAGCGACCAGGACGCGGTGGTGCTGGCCGCGGCCGACCCGGCCCAGCCCTATGGCGCCGCCCTGGCCTGGCCGGACCCGCTGGGCGAGGGCAAGCACCGCCCGGCCCGCAAGGCCGGCGCCCTGGCCGTCCTGGTGGACGGCACCCCGGCCCTCTACGTGGAGCGGGGCGGCAAGTCCCTGCTGTCGTTCACCGAGGACGACCCGACCCTGCGTACCGCGGCCAACGCCCTGAGCCGGGCCGTCCGCGACGGCTGGCTGGGCCAGCTGGCCGTCCAGCGCGCCGACGGCGAGGTGGCCCTCACCTCGCACCTGGCCACGGTCCTGCAGGAGGCGGGCTTCCGCGCCACCCCGAAGGGCCTGCGCCTGAGGGCGTGAGCCCGGGGACCGTCCGCACCGGCTGCACGCCGCGAGCCGTGCGGCCCCGGTCTACGCCGGGAACAGCGAGCTGTAGGCGTTGAGCGCCGGCTGGCCGCCGAGGTGTGCGTAGAGGACGGTCGAGTCGCGGTCGATCTCCCCGGACGACACCAGGTGGATGAGCCCGGCGAGGGACTTCCCCTCGTACACCGGGTCGGTGATCATGCCTTCGAGGCTCGCGCCGAGGCGCATGGCGTCCACGGTGGACTCGTCGGCGATGCCGTAGGTGCCGGCGTGGAAGCGGTCGTCGAGCAGGATGTCCTCTTCGGACACCGTGACCTCGCGCAGCTTGGCGGTGTTGTGGGCGATGCGGGTGATCTGGTCGAGGGTCTCGGCCGGTTTGGCGGAGGCGTCGATGCCGAGCACCCGGCGGCCGGTGTCGTTCGCGAAGCCCGCGACCATGCCCGCCTGGGTGCTGCCGGTGACCGAGCAGACGATGATCGTGTCGAAGAAGACGCCGAGCTGGGACTCCTGCCGGCGGACCTCGTCGGCCCACGACGCGAAGCCCATGCCGCCCAGCGGGTGGTCGGAGGCGCCGGCGGGGATCGGGTAGGGCTTGCCGCCCGCGGCGCGGACGTCCTCGATCGCCTGTTCCCAGGCGGGTTTCACGCCGATGCCGAACTCGGCGTCCACCAGGCGGACGTCGGCTCCCATCATGCGGCTGAGCAGGATGTTGCCCACGCGGTCGCTGCCCACGTCGGACCAGTCGACCCAGCTCTCCTGCACCAGCACGGCCTTCAGGCCCGCCCGCGCCGCCGCGGCCGCGACCTGGCGGGTGTGGTTGGACTGGATCCCGCCGATGGAGACGAGGGTGTCGCAGCCGGTGGCGATCGCGTCGGCGACGAGGTACTCGAGCTTGCGGGTCTTGTTGCCGCCGTAGGCGAGGCCGGAGTTGCAGTCCTCGCGCTTCGCCCAGACCGCGGCGCCGCCGAGGTGGGTGGTCAGGCGGTCGAGGCGGTGGACCGGCGAGGGGCCGAAGAGCAGCGGGAACCTGTTCACAGTTCGTCCTCCAGGGTGGTCCAGTTCTCGTCGACGAGGACCGCCGCGCGCTCGTGGTCGCCCCGTTCGCAGGCCTCGATGATCTGCCGGTGCTGGGTGACGGAGTGGCGGGCGGCGGGTGAGGAGAAGCGGCTGTGCTCGGCGCGGCGCACCAGCGGCGTGAAGCGGTCGATGGTCGCGGTGATCGCGAAGTTGCCGCAGCGGTGGACGGTCACCGCGTGGAACTCGTCGTCGGCGGCCAGCGCGGCGCCGGCGTCCTCGGCGTCGAGCGCCTCCTTGAAGGCCTTGTTCGCCGCGCGCATCGCCGTGAGGTCCTCGTCCGTCAGCGATCCCTGCTGCACGACCAGGCCGGTGGCGAGGGCGTGCATCTGCCGCACGACGACGAGGGCGTCGCGCACCGGTTCCGCTTCCAGTGCGGTGACGCGGGTGTACGCATGGGGCTTGGTCTCGACGAGCCCCTCGTCGGTCAACGTCGCGAGGGCCTCGCGCACCGGCGTGCGGGACAGGCCCAGCTTCTCCGCCAGTTCGACGTCCTTGATGGCGGTGCCCGGCTGCAGGTCACCGCGCACGATCGCCGACCGGATCTCGGCCGCCGCGCGGTCCTTCAGCGACCCATATCCAATATATTGCATATTGGTGAGAGTAGGTGCGGGGTCTGCCGAGCGCAACAAGAAGCCCCCGAGCCGTCACGGCTCGGGGGCGGAGAAGAACGGGATCAGAACGGCAGCGTGCGGCCGAGCACGGCGAACGGGCGCGGGTCGCCGGTGAACTGGTAGTGCCGCAGCACGTCGACGAAGCCGACGCGGCGGTAGAGCTTCCACGCCTTGCTCGGCCCTTCGGGCGTGGACAGCAGCACGCGGGACGAGGGCACGTCCTCCAGCAGCCGGCGCAACAGGTCCTCGCCGAGACCGCGGCCCTGGGCGCGCGGCAGCACGTGCAGCTCGGTCAGCTCGAAGTAGTCGGTGAGCCAGTCCTCGACGACCGCCGGCGGCGAGACGACCACGAGGCCGCGGCGCACCTGCTCGTGCCACCACTGACCGGACGCGCCGCGGTAGCCGTAGCCGATGCCGACGAGCTCGTCCTGCTCCCCCAGCGCGACGACGCACCGCCAGTCCTCGCGCATCATGTGCGCGAGCCACATCGGGGCGCGCTGCTCGACGGTGCCGGGCGGGTAGTTCATCGCGGTCACGTACAGCGCGAGCGCCTCGCCGAGCCGGGCGTTCAGCTCCGCGGCGGTCATCTCGACGATGCGCTCCAGGCGCGGCGACGCCGTCATGACGACACCACCGCGACGCGGCCGCCCGTCAGCGCCACCAGGTCGGCGAACGTCGTGGGGTAGACGGCGTGCGGATGTCCCGCCGCCGCCCAGATCTCCTCGTAACCGGACAAGGTCTCGTCCACCACCGTCTCGATCGGCTCCGGGTGCCCGACCGGCGAGACCCCGCCGATCACCTGGCCCGTGTGCTCGCGCACGAACTCCGGGTCGGCGCGCTTCACCGCGTCCGCGCCCACCAGCCCGGCGACGAGCGAGGTGTCCGCGCGGTGAGCTCCCGAGGTCAGCACCAGCAGCGGGGCCGCCACGCCGTCGCGCACCGCCGCGAAGAGCAGGCTGTTGGCGATCGCGCCGACCTGCACGCCCACCGCGTCCGCGGCGGCCGACGCCGTCCGCACCGCGTCCGGCAGCACGACGATGCGCGCCGCGGTGGCCGGGGGCAGGGCATCCGCGACCTTGCGGATTCCGGGGTGTTCGAGCGAGCTCACGTAACCATCAGACCACGACTGGCGCCCAAGTGGTGGGCCGGGTTGAGGAATCCGCCGGGCGGGAGCTACGCTGGGACGGACTCGAACATTTGTTCGAGTCGCACCATGCCTCGGAGGTGGGGTGGGGGAAGCACCCCACCTCCGAGAGCCGCCGGCTTCCCCTCGGCGGAGACGTCGTTCACCGACGCCACGAGGAGGCCGAGATGACTGCCATCGACTTCCCCATCCCGTTGCCACCCGCATCCGCGCTCGCGCTGCTGCAGCAGGCACGCGACTCGCTCGCCGAGTCCGGGCGCACACCCGAGCCCCCGGAACGGTTCGCCACCGCCTACCTCGCCGCGTTGCGCGCCGCCGCCGCGGTGCTCGCGTTGCGAGGACGGCCCCACCGCGGGCGGTCGAGGCCGACCAGCGCCTGGGTGCTGCTCACCTCGATGGCCCCGGAACTGAGCGAGTGGGCCGCGTTCTTCACGTCGTGGTCGTCCACACGGGCCGCTGTGCTCGCGGGGATCACACGCCACGTCAACGCGCGCACGGCCGACGACATGGTGCGTCAGGCCGGCCTGTTCGTGACGCTCGTCGACGGCATGGTGAACGAGGCGAGGCGGTGAACTCGCTCGACGTCCTGCGCCGCGAGGCGGAACTGCTCGCCATGTCCGCGATCGGCCAGCCCCCGCACAAGGGCGTGCCCGCCTGCCCCGGCCTCAACCTCGGGGAGACGGTGCGGCACGTCGGCAGCGGCTACCGCAGAACACTGGAGTGGATCAGGCTCGGCCGCGAACCAGGGGCGGGCGAGTGGCAGGACTACCCGGAGAACGGGGAGAACACGCTCGACTTCCTGCGGTCGGGCGCGGAGGCCGTGCTCGCCGAGCTCAGCGCGCACGGCGAGGACGAGCCGTGCGCGACGTGGTGGCCCGAACAGCAGAACTACGGGTTCTGGCAGCGACGGCTCGCGCACGAGACGACGGTGCACCGCATGGACGTCCAGGGCGCGGCGGGCATGGACGTCGGCGCGGTCGACGACGAGGTCGCGGTCGACGGCGCCGACGAGGTGCTCACGTTGTGGCTCGGGCACAAGCTGGACGTGCTCGGCGTGCGGGGGTCGCGCGACAGCCTGGTCGCCATCGAGGTCGAGGACCACCTGTGGCTGACGCGCTGCGGCCCGCACGGCGCGTCGGCGTGGCGTGTCGTCGACCCCGAGGACGCCCACCGCGCCGACGCTCAGGTGACGGCGGACCCGATGACGATGTACCGCTGGCTGTGGGGACGGCTGCCCGACCGCATGGTCACCGTGATCGGTGACCACGACGCGATCGCGCAGCTGTGGGCGCTACTGCGACTCGCGACTAAGTAGGACGGACGCGGTCTCCTCGCCCGCTGCCGACAACAGCCGGTAGCGGGCGTGGCGGGCGTCGAAGTCCAGCAGCGCCACGGAGTTGCCGAAGTGCGGACCGCTGGTCTTGCGCCAGCTCAGGAGGTCCTGCGGGACGCCGACGAAGGTGGCGAGCCGGCGCAGCGCCCTGCCCACCGACCGCGACCACGACAGCCGGAACATGGGTTCCAGCACCTTCGGCGGTTCGTTGTGGACGGGCGAGCACACGAGCTGCGTGACCAGGGCCTTGGTGGGGTTGGGGAAGTCGGCCACGGCGACGTAGCTGTGGTGGACGTCGCCGGAGAGCACGCACACCGTCGAGGTGTCGGTGTTCGCGGCCTTCTCGATCATGCGGGACAGCCGGTCGAACGACTCGCGGAACGCGGGCCAGTGCTCCAGGTCGACGACCTGCCGGATCTTCTCGGCGGCCTTGCCCTGCCAGCCCGGCTTGCGCGCGCCGACCTCGTTGATGGACTGGAAGTGGCTGAGCCCGTGCGGCATCAGCCACGGCAGCGACGACCCGATCAGCAGGTGGTCGAAGTCGCCCTCGGCGTTGCGCTCGATCCACTCGAACTCGGCGTCGCTGACCATCTGCCGCTTGCCCTCCTCGAGGATGCGGCCGGAGCGCGTGTCGACCATGAGCAGCCGGGCGCGGCCGAAGTCGCGGCGGTAGCTCCACATCGTCGACTTGCCGCCGTCGGTCTCCCGGTCCGCCTCCTCGGCGAACTCGAGCAGCATCGGCAGCACGTCGGTGTCCTGCGCCATCACCTTGGCGTAGAGGGGGTCCTTGGCGAGCTCGTCCGGGCCGAGGTTGCCGAGGTGCTGGTAGACCCAGTACGACGAGAGGGCGCCGCGGATGCGGTCGCGCCACCACGGCTTCTCGGCCATCTGCCTGCGCCACACCTCGGAGGTGTTCCAGTCGTCGCGCACGTCGTGGTCGTCGAAGATCATCGACGACGGCACGACCGACAGCAGCCAGCGGATCTCCGGGTCGCCCCAGGTCTCGTGGTAGAGCCGCGCGTACTCGGAGAAGTGCACGACCTCGCCGTCGGGCTCCTTCGTGCCGTTGCGGCGCTCGCGCATCCACTCGATGGTCGCCTTCGTGGGTTCGTCGGCGTAGACCTGGTCGCCCAGCAGGATCATCGCCTGCGGCCAGTCCTGCTCCGGCGTCTTCATGAGCCGCTGCGCAAAGGCGTCGAGGGCGTCGTCGCCGACCGGTTGCGCGGGGGCGGCGCGGCACGACCCGAACGCGATCCGGCGGACCTCGCCGGTGCGGATGACGGGCTTGGGGAAGTCGCTGTCGGGCAGCGGCCACACCACCTCGTCGTCCAGCCGCACGTCGTACTCGGTGCGCGCGCCGAGTCCCCCGATCCGGACGAGCGCGTAGTGCTGCCTGCCCACCTGGAACGTCTTGGCGGTGTGCCCGACGATCTTCACTTCACAGGGAGCGTCGGTCTCGACCCACACGGTCGCCGACGTCTCGTTCACGTACCGCAGGAGAGGTCCGAGCACCAGCTTCGCCACGCGCGAGACAGTACCCTCGCACGGGTGGAAATCACGTTCGAGGCGGCAGATCCGTCCGCACTGGCCGCGTTCTGGTCCGAGTTCGCCGGGGACGAGATCGAGCTGACGTTCGTGTGGAGCGACGCCCCGAAGATCGAGAAGAACCGGGTGCACCTCGACCTGGCCTCCACCTCGCCCGAGCACCAGACCGACATCGTCGAACGCGCCCTGAAGCTCGGCGCCGAACACGCCGACATCGGCCAGCGCGACGTGCCGTGGGTGGTGCTGCGGGACCCGCAGGGCAACGAGTTCTGCGTCCTCGAACCCCGCCCCGAGTACACCGGCGTGGTCGCGGCGGTGGTCGTCGACTCACCGGACCCGCTGGCGTCGGCGCGGGCGACCGGGCACCCGGTGGCGCGCCACGGGGAGGGGTTCGCGTCGGTGCGGCCGGAGCCGGGGCCGTGGCTGGAGTTCGTGCGCAACGACGACCCGGAGCCGATCACGAACCGGGTGCGCGTCCGGTACGCCGACCCGAGCTGATATCCGATGTATCGGCTGGCCGCGGTAGTCCACGACCAGCCGATATGTCAGTCGCGCGTCACAGCGCGGCGAGGCGCTCCCGCAGCGTGTCCAGTCCCATCGAGCCCATCTCCAGGGCCTCCTTGTGGAACTGCTTGAGGTCGAAGCCGGCCCCCTTGCGGGCGCGGACGTCGTCGCGCGCCGCCAGCCACAGGCGTTCGCCGAGCTTGTACGCCGGCGCCTGGCCCGGCCAGCCGAGGTAGCGGTCGACCTCGTCGCGCGAGGCCGCCGGCTCCTGCAGCGTGCGGGTCAGCAGGAACTCCAGGCCGAGGTCCGGGGTCCAGCGCTCGCCGGGGTGGAAGCCGGTGCCGGCCGGGATCTCCAGCTCCAGGTGCATGCCGATGTCGATGATCACGCGGGCCGCGCGGAACAGGTGCGCGTCCAGCATGCCCAGCAGGTCGCCGTCGTCGTCGAGGTAGCCGAGCTCGCGCATCAGGCGTTCCGAGTACAGCGCCCAGCCCTCGCCGTGACCCGACACCCAGCACAGCAGGCGCTGGAAGTCGTTCAGGGTCTGCGACTGGTAGACCGCCGTCGCGCACTGGAGGTGGTGGCCCGGCACGCCCTCGTGGTAGACGGTCGAGGTCTCGCGCCACGTCGGGAACACGGCCTTGCCCTCGGCGATCGACCACCACATGCGGCCGGGGCGGGAGAAGTCCGCGGTCGGCGGCGTGTAGTAGGCGCCGACGCCGCCTCCGGGCGGGGCGATGCGGCACTCGAGGTTCATCAGGGCGTCGGGGATGTCGAAGTGCACGTCGCGCACGTCGAGCAGGGCCTTGTCGGACAGCTCCTGCATCCACGCCTGCAGGCCGTCCTGGCCGTGCACCTGGTAGCGGGGGTGCTCGTCGAGGTACGCCGCGGTCTCCGCGAGCGTCGCGCCCGGCTTGAGGCGGGCCGCGACCTCCTTCATCTCCGCCTCGAGGCCGAGGAACTCCTGCCAGCCCCACTCGTAGGCCTCGGCCAGGTCGAGCTTCGAGCCGGTGAAGTAGCGCGAACCGAGGCGGTAGCGCTCCTCTCCGACGGCGTCCTTCTCCGGGGCGAGCGGCGCCAGCGACGTGCGCAGGAAGGACGCGAAGTCCGCGTAGGCGGCGGAGGCGGCCGCGGCGCCGGAGTCCAGCGAGGACCGCAGCGAGCCGTCGACCTCGGCCGAGGCGACGAACGAGGTGAAGAACGTCGACGACCAGGTGTCGCACTGCGCGGCCACCTTGGTCACCTGGCGCAGCGCGGACACGGTGCCGCGGGAGGCGGCGTGCGAGAGAGACGCGCGCAGGCCGTCGAGGGCGGCGGGCACCTCAGCAAGGCGGCGGCCGATCGTGGCCCACTGCTCCGGGGTGTCCGTCGGCATCTGGTCGAAGACGTCGCGCACGGACTGGATGGGGCTCGCGATGACGTTCAACGAGGACTCGGTCACACCGGCCTCGTAGAGCTCGTGCTCCAGGCCCGTCCGTTCCAGGAAGACGGCGCGCGCCGCCTCTTCGGACGCATCCGCGGGCTGGGCGGCGGTGACGTCGGCGAGCGCGCGGACGGCGAGTTCGTCGCGCGCCGCGTGTCCTTCCGGCGAGAGGTCCGTCAGCTGGTCGTCGAAGCCCGCGAAGCCCAGGTTGGTGGCCGTGACCGGGTCCAACGCGACGTAGTCGCTGACGTACTTGTTGCTGATGTCGTGCACGGATGCCATGCGCCGAGACGCTACCTCCCGCCCATGCCCGCCAAAAGGTAGTTAGTCAAGCTCACGACCAAAGGAGGGGACTGCGTCGTCCGGACCGTGCTGGCAGGATGTCCGGGTGCGTCGTTCCCGGGCACTGCTGCTGCCGGTCTTCTTGCTGCTCACCCTGTTCTCGCTGAGTGGATGCGTCCGCGTCTACGCGGCCATGGCCGTCTCGGAGGACGACCGGATCTCCGGCGAGATCGTCGCGGCCACCCCTCCCACGCAGGACAACGATCCCGGCCCGCAGCTCAAGGTGCCGCCGGAGCTCGCGGGCCGCGTAACCACCCAGCAGTACCGGGTGGAGTCCTACGCGGGCACGCAGCTGTTCTTCAACGGCCTGTCGTTCGACGAGATGCGGACGCTGTCGGCGACGACCAGCTCGTCGAACAGCCGCTACAGCCTGAACTTCCGCCGGTCGGGTGATCTTGTCACGCTGTCGGGGTCGGTCGACCTGACCCAGGTGCCCGTCGAGCGGGCCGACATCCAGGTCAAGGTGAGCTTCCCCGGCAAGATCGTGAACACCAACGGCCGCGAGGAGGAGAACAACACGATCGCGTGGTCTCCGAAGCCCGGTCAGGCGTCGATGCTCCAGGCGACCGTGCAGTACGCGGGCGAGAACTCGAACTCGTTCCTCGGCTGGGCGCTGCTCGTCGCGGGACTCACCGGCGGTGCCGCGCTGATCGTCGTCGTGCTCGCGCTCATCGCGCACAAGCGCAGCGCGGTCGTCTAGCGCGGGTCAGGCGCGGGTGACCAGGCCCAGCCGCCCCAGCACCTCGCGCGTCGCCTTGGCCCTGTTCATCGTGTAGAAGTGCAGCGCGGGCACGCCCTCGTCGAGCAGCCGCTGGCACATCTCGGTCGCGATGTCGATGCCGGTCGCGCGGAACCCCGCGACGTCGTCGGCGTACGGCTCCAGCCTCCGCGAGACGTCGAGCGGCAGGTCGGCGCCGGACAGCTCCACGATCTTGGACAGGCCGCGCGGCGACAGCATCGGCATGATGCCCGGCAGGATCGCGGCCGGGCAGCCCGCGTCCGCCACCCGGTCGCGCAGCCGCAGGAACGGCTCCGGCGCGTGGAAGAGCTGGGCCACCGCGTAGTCCGCGCCCGCGTTCAGCTTCCGCAGCAGGAACCTCAGGTCGGTGTCGAGGTCGGCCGAGCGCGGGTGCCCGTACGGGAACGCCGCCACGCCCACGCAGAAGTCGCCGAGCTCGCGCACGAGCGACACCAGCTCGTCGGCGTAGTTGAGGCCCTCGGGGTGCGCGACCCACTCGCCCATCGGGTCGCCGGGAGGGTCGCCGCGCAGCGCGAGGACGTTGCGCACGCCGATCGCCGCGTACCAGCCGATGACGTTGCGCAGCTCGGCCACCGAGTGGTCGACGGCGGTCAGGTGCGCGACGGGCAGCAGCGTCGTCTCCTGCGCGATGCGGCCGGTGGCGCGGATCGTGCGGTCGCGGCGGGACCCGCCCGCGCCGTAGGTGATCGACACGAACGCCGGGTCGAGACCCTCCAGCTCCCGGACGGCCTTCCAGAGGACCTTCTCGTCCTCGGCGTCCCGAGGCGGCAGGAACTCCACCGAGAACTTGGGTGACTCCCCCTGGAGCCGCTCCACCACCGACGTCATGCCCCAACCCTAGTGGTACTTCCGGAGAGTGAGACACCCGCTCACCATGTGGTACGCGGCCCCGACATGCGCGTGGTGCCCGACACAGCGGACCATGGACGTGTGTCCTACCACCCCGTCGACGTGTCACTGCCCCAGCACGTCGAAGCAGCGTTGACCACGTACCTGGCCTCCCGGCGCGCGTCCGGCGAGGCGATGGACCCGAGCTTCGCGAGCGCCGTCGACGCGCTCTCGGACTTCGTGCTGGGCGGCGGCAAGCGCATCCGCCCGACCTACGCGTGGTGGGGCTGGCGCGCCGCCGGCGGCGACCCCGACGGCGAGCTCGCGGACGAGGTGCTCACGGCGGTCAGCTCGCTGGAGCTCATCCAGGCGTGCGCGCTGATCCACGACGACCTGATGGACGCCTCCTCGGTGCGCCGGGGCAAGCCGACCGTCCACATCGCGTTCGGCGCGCGGCACCGCGAGCGGGGCTGGCTCGGCTCGGCGGAGCGGTTCGGCATGTCGGCGGCCGTGCTGATCGGCGACATCGCCCTGGCGTGGGCGGACGACATGCTGTTCGCCGCCGGGCTGCCGTCCGACGTGCTGCGCCGGATGAGCGAGCCGTGGCGGGACATGCGCACCGAGATGCTCGCCGGCCAGTACCTGGACGTGCTCACGCAGGCCACGGGCGACTCGTCCCCGGACGCGGCGCTGCGCATCGACCGGCTCAAGACCGCCGCGTACACCGTCGAGCGGCCGCTGCACATGGGAGCGGCGATGGCCGGCGCCTCACCCGAGCTGATCGACGGGCTGCGGGCGTTCGGCGCGGACATCGGCGTCGCGTTCCAGCTGCGCGACGACCTGCTCGGCGTGTTCGGCGACCCCGAGGTCACCGGCAAGCCCGCGGGCGACGACCTCTCCGAGGGCAAGCGGACGCTGCTCGTCGCGCTCGGCATGCAGTTCGGCGCCGATATATTGGATATCACCCTCGGCCGGCCGGACCTCGACCTCGACACCGTCGAGGAGGTCCGCCGCACGCTCGTGAAGGTCGGCGCCGTCGACGCCGTCGAGGAACGCATCGAGGAGCTGACCAAGAGCGCGCTGGCGGCGCTCGACGCGGCACCCGTGGCCGAGCCCGCCGCCGAGGAGCTCGCGAGCCTCGCGATCAGCTCGACGAGGCGGACCTTCTGACGCCGGGGCGCGACCAAGATCGGCTCCGCTTCCTGAGAGTTCATTAACACCTCGTTGCCGGTGGGCCCCGTTGCTTGCTGACGCCTGTTCGCCTTGTGCAACGATGTTCGGGCGATGGCAGCAACTCCGTCCCTCCCCCGCACGAGCTCCGAGGTGTCTCCGCAGGAGCTTCATCAAGTCGTGCGCGCGAACACCTACGCCATCCCCATCCGCACGACCATGCTCGGCCTGCTGGGCGTGGCGCTGATCGCGCTGGGCGGCATGGGCGCGGGCGCGATCCTCGAGCGCGACCCGCTGCTCGCCCAGGTGGGGCTGAGCTGGCTGCGCTACGGCCACGGCCGCGACCTCGCGAGCATGGTGCTGTACCTGGGGCTCGGCCTCGTCATCTGGGCGTGGGTGCGCCTGGGCCGGCTCGTGCGGTGGGGTGAGATCGGCGACTTCGCCGTGCTGGTCGCGGTGACGGTGTGGACGTTGCCGCTGCTCTTCGCACCGCCGCTGTTCAGCAAGGACATCTACAGCTACCTGGCGCAGGGGCAGCTCGCGCTGAGCGGCTACGACCCGTACGAGGTCGGGCCCGCCGTGCTGCAGAGCACGCTCAGCGAGAACGTCAGCTGGGTCTGGCAGCACACGCCCGCGCCGTACGGGCCGCTGTTCATCCTGGTCGCGAAGGCGATCGTGTGGGTGACGGACGCGAGCGTCATCCTCGGCGTCGTCGCCATGCGCTTCTCGCTCGCCGGCGGCCTGGTGCTGCTGTGCTGGGCGCTGCCGGGCCTGAGCAGGCACCTGGGCGGCCGGTCGGCCATCGCGCTGTGGCTGGTGGCGGCGAACCCGCTGCTGCTGATCCACCTCGTCGGCGGCGCGCACAACGACCTGCTGATGATCGGGCTGATGGCCGCCGGCGTGCTGCTGGTGCTCGACCGCTGGCACGTCCTCGGCTTCGTGCTGCTCGCCCTCGCGTTCTCGGTGAAGGCGACGGCGGTCGTGATCGCGCCGTTCCTCATCTGGATCTGGGCGGCGCGGCTCGACGGCGACAAGCGCGCCCAGTTCCGCAAGGCCCTGGTGCCCGGCCTGGTCGCGTTCGTCGGAACGTTCGCGGCGTGCACAGCCCTCGCCGGGGTGACGCTGGGCTGGATCCCGGCCCTGCGCAGCTCGTCGATGATCATCAACTGGCTGTCGCTGCCGAGCGCGGTCGGCGACTTCGCGCGCATGGTCGTCAACTGGTTCGTCTACGTCGACGGCGGCATCTTCATCGGCATCGCGCGGGGCATCGGCTCGGTCGTGCTGATCTGGATCGCGTACACGCAGTGGTGGGCGGCGCGCGACGGCGAGGTCCGCGACAGCATCAGGCGCGGCACGCTGACGATGCTGGCCGTCGCCCTGCTCTCCCCCGCGACGCTGCCGTGGTACTTCAGCTGGCCGCTGGCGCTCGCCGCCGGGTTCGCGTGGAGCACGGCCGCGCTCGTCACGGTGACGGTCGCGTCGGTGTTCCTGATGCTCGTGACGTTCCCGAACGGCGACACGGCGCTCTACTCGTGGGGTTATCTGTTCTTCGCCCTGGTGGTGTCGGGGCTCGCGGCGCGGTCGCTGGTGAAGCCGGACCCATTCGGCTTGTCCACCCGCTACGAGTGAGGCACGTCCCGTGAACGTGGGCGCCGCCTACGACGCCTGCCGCCGGGTGACCGCGCGCTACGGCAGGACGTTCTTCCTCGCCACGACGCTGCTGGGCGCCCTCGGCGCGCGCTCATATGCGATATATCAGTCGGCGGAGCCCGGTGTCGCGATGCTGTGGCGGCGGGTGGCGGTGTCCAGGGCACGACGGGTCGCCGTGGCAGTGCCCGGCGCCGGCCGGGCACTGCTCGCGCGGGCGATGACGAGATGAGGCCGGGCTTAGCGGCGTCAGACCACGAGCACGCCGACGATGTTCGACGTCGCGGACGTGTACACGTTCGTCCCGGGGAAGAAGAGGCGCAGGTCGGCGGACGCGTCGATGGTGAGTCGCGCGGTGAAGGTGGCGTTCGGCTGGCAGTTCGCGGTGTAGATGTTCGTCCACACCGAGGCACCCACCCTGACCTGGGCGAACACGTCGAGGCCGAGGGTCAGCTCCCGGTCGCCCCTGGCGCCGAGCTTGCCCTTGACCTGGAGCTTGTTGCCCTTCTTCAGCTTGACCTTCGCGCCGCCGGCGTCCAGTTCCAGCGTGGTGGGCTTCGCCTGGACGGCGGGGGCGGCGGTGGCGACGGCCGGCGAGAGCAGCAGACCGGCGGTGGCGAGAACAGCGAGCAGAGTCTTGGTCATGCCCACCAGCTCAGGGGTTCCAGACGCCTCCCGCCTGGGGAAACGCCTGAAACCGCTGCTTCGGGTGAACTAGAATCCCATGGCCTGCGCGCGGCGCTTTACCTCACGCCCACGGTCTCCGCGCAATGCTTCGATCGGAGTGCCGGGGAGGCTGTCGTCCTCCGTGAAGAGCCAGCGCAGGATCTCGTCCGTGGAGTAGTTCTGGTCGCGCAGCACCGTGATGGTGCCGGGCAGGCCCTTCACCACGCCACCGGCGGCGAGGAACGCTTCGGGAACGACGAGGACGCCTTTTCGCCGCTCGGCGAGCAGCTGCCCGTCGCGCAGCATCTGGTGGACCCGGCTGACCGGCAGTCCCATTCGGTCGGCCACCTCGGGGAGGTCGAGAACCTCCAGGTCGGCAGCCAGTACATCCGCAGCGGCAGGAATCGCACTCACGGGGGTCACGATGCCATAACCGAACTGGGAACGCCCTTCCGCCAACCGGGTCATCCTGAGCTTTACCATCTCGCACTGTGGAGAGGTCGGTTTCGAACGTGATGGGTGGACTGCTCGAGCAGCGCTACCGGGTGGACTCCGTGCTCGCGCGCGGTGGCATGTCCACCGTCTATCGAGGTCGCGACACCCGCCTCGATCGCGATGTGGCCGTCAAGGTGATGGATCCGCACCTGACGGCGGACCCGGCGTTCGTCGCGCGGTTCGAACGCGAGGCGCGGGCGGCGGCCCAGTTGCACCACCCGGCCGTGGTGTCCGTGCACGACCAGGGCGTCGACGGTGACCAGGTGTACCTGGTGATGGAGCTGATCGACGGCGGAAACCTCCGCGACCTGCTGAACCAGCGCGGAAAGCTGGCTCCCGCCGTCGCGTTGAGCGTCCTCGGGCCGGTGCTGTCGGCGTTGGGCGCCGCGCACCGCGCCGGACTGGTGCACCGCGACGTGAAGCCGGAGAACGTGCTGATCGGACCGGGTGGCCAGGTCAAGGTGGCGGACTTCGGGCTGGCCCGCGCGGTCGCCGTGAACGGCGTCACGAGCGACAGCGAGATCCTCGGCACCGTCGCCTACATGTCACCCGAACAGGTGGAGACGGGTGCGGCGGACGCGCGCAGTGACGTCTACTCGGCCGGCATCGTGCTGTACGAGATGCTGGCCGGCAAGGCGCCCTACCGCGGCGAGACGCCCATCTCGGTGGCCTACCAGCACGTGAGCTCGGACGTCCCGTCGATCCCCGAGATCCCGCTGGCGCTCGACACGCTGGTGCGCAAGGCGACGCGGCGCGACCCGGCGCTGCGGCCCGCGAACGCCGAGGTGTTCCTGTCCGAGCTGGAGCGCGTCGGCGCGGAGCTGGGACTGACGCCGCAGCCGGTGCCCGTTCCCGGCACGGCGCCCGAGAACGACAGGACCGTGGTCATGCGGCCGGTTCCCGTCTCGGTCGGCGCCACTCCCCCGTCGGCCGCCGAGGCGACCAGGCCCGTCGTGCAGAAGCCGCCGCTGAGCCCGGCGATGACGACCGTGCACACCGGCCCGCCGACGCCGCCTCCCGGCATCGCGGGCACCCGCACGATGGCGCGCCCGGAGCAGCCGCGCCGCAAGCCCCCGCAGAGCCGGCCGCAGCGCAAGCCGAAGGTCGACCCCGCCGAGGAGGAGCGCAAGCGCAGGAAGAAGATGCTCATCATCGGCGGCTCGGTCGTCGGCGGGCTCGCGGTGATCATCGGCCTGTACTCGTGGCTGCTCGGCACCGGCCGCTACACGACGGTGCCCGAGATCGTCGGGCAGTCCGAGCAGAACGCCGTGCGGCTCGTCCAGACCGCCGACCTGACGGCGCTGGTCGAGAAGGTGCCCTCGGACGAGGTGCCGCTCGGCCAGGTCATCCGCTCCGAGCCCGGTCAGGCCACGGAGCTGCTCAAGAACGAGTCCGTGAAGATCATCGTGTCCCGCGGCAAGCCCGTGGTGCCCTTCGTCAACGTGGGCTCCGAGGTCGACGCCGCCACCAAGGAGATCGAGGCTGCGGGCCTGAAGGCGGCCAAGGACCCCGCGAAGGACGCGTTCCACGACACGGTGCCGATCGGCAAGGTCGTGGCGCTCGACCCGCGGCCCGGTACGGCGCTCAAGATCAACGAGCCGGTGACCCTCGTGCTCAGCAAGGGCCCCGCGCCGCGCACGCCGGTGCCGAACGTCGCGGGCAAGACGAAGGCCGAGGCGTTCGCGGAGCTGCAGCGCGCCGGGATCGAGGCGGTCGAGGCCGGCGGCGACGACGCGGCCGAGAACGACCAGTCGCGCGTCGTGCGGACGGACCCGCCCGCGGGCACGGTGCTGGAGGGCACGGGCGCCAAGCGCGTCACCGTGTTCTTCCAGAACGACCGGGAGATCGAGGTGCCGGACGTCTCGCGCAAGAAGGTGCGCGAGGCCAAGGAGGAGCTCGAACGGGCTGGGTTCAAGGTGAAGGTCGAGTTCAACAAGAGCGGCAACGCGACCGTCGTGAACCAGTCGATCCCCCCGCGCACGCGGGTGAAGAAGGGGACCGAGATCACCATCTTCGGTCTCTGACCGCGACGAAGTGAAGGGCCCCGCGTTCCCGACGCGGGGCCCTTCGTCCTTCAGCTGTTCTTCAGCGACTACGAGCGCAGCATCTCGGCGACGAGGAACGCGAGCTCGAGCGACTGCTGCGTGTTCAGGCGCGGGTCGCACGCCGTCTCGTAGCGGCCGGCGAGGTCGTCGTCGGAGATCTCCTGGGCGCCGCCGAGGCACTCGGTGACGTCCTCGCCCGTGAGCTCGATGTGGATGCCGCCGGGGTGCGTGCCGAGGCGGCGGTGCACCTCGAAGAAGCCCTGGACCTCGTCGACGATCCGGTCGAAGTGCCGGGTCTTGTAACCGGTCGACGACTCGTGCGTGTTGCCGTGCATCGGGTCGCACTGCCAGATGACCTTGTGGCCGCTGGCCTCGACCTTCTCGACGATGGCGGGCAGCACGTCGCGCACCTTCTGGTTGCCCATGCGCGAGATGAGCGTCAGGCGGCCGGGTCGGTTGTGCGGGTCGAGGCGCTCGACGTACTCGACGGCCATCTCGGGCGTCGTCGTCGGACCGATCTTGAGACCGATCGGGTTCGACAGCATCTCGGCGAACGCGATGTGCGCGCCGTCGAGCTGGCGGGTGCGCTCACCGATCCACACGAAGTGCGACGACAGGTCGTACAACCGCGGCTCGTCGCCCGTCGTGTCGAGGCGCAGCAGCGCGCGCTCGTAGTCGAGCAGCAGCGCCTCGTGCGAGGCGAAGATCTCCGTGCCGTGCAGCGACTGGTCGTTCACGCCGCAGGCCGACATGAACTTCAGGCCGCGGTCGATCTCGCCGGCCAGGGCCTCGTAGCGCTCGCCCGCGGGCGAGGTGCGCACGAAGTCGCGGTTCCAGTCGTGCACGCGGTGCAGGTCCGCCAGCCCGGCGCCGGTGAGCGCGCGCAGCAGGTTCATGGCCGCGCCGGCGTTGGCGTAGGCGCGGATCATGCGACCGGGATCGGCGACGCGGGCTTCCGGCGTCGCGACCAGGGAGTTGATGATGTCGCCGCGGTAGGACGGCAGGCCGAGGGCGTCGATGCCCGACGAACGCGGCTTGGCGTACTGGCCGGCGATGCGCCCGACCTTCACCACCGGAAGACTCGCGCCGTAGGTCAGCACCACGGCCATCTGCAGCAGGGTCCGGATGTTCGCGCGGATGTGCGGCTCGGTGTTGTCGGCGAACGTCTCCGCGCAGTCACCGCCCTGCAGGAGAAATGCCTCACCGTTCGCGACCTGCGCCAGTTGCGTGTGCAGCCGGTCGATCTCGGCGGGCACGGTGATCGGCGGCACGCTCTCCAGCACGGCCCGCACGCGACGCGCCAGATCGGCGTCGGGCCACTCCGGCTGCTGGGCGGCCGGGCGCGACAGGGCGTCGTCCAGGCGCTTGCGCATCTCGGGAGGCAGCGGCGGAAGCTCGGGAAGCGTGTCGATGGGCACGTCCACGGTCCAGTTCACGCTGCTCAGCTTAGTTGTTCCACACTGAGAGACCCGCCCGCCCCTGTCAGCTCTCCCGCACCGCTCCCGTGGCGTGTTTCCGGTCGTCGGGCGGGTGAGGTCTGTTACTTGTCAACAGCCGCCCACTGCCCTGCCGAGACGTCGCCCTGCATGATGTGGGCCATGAACGCCACCCGATTGGATGACAGCACCGCGACCCGGCTGTTGGGCATCGCGATCGAGAACATCCAACGCGACCACCCGGTGCACTGGACGCACGTCATCGACGGCGACCACCGGCTCGTGCCGCAGCGCGTGCTGCACCCCGTGTTCGCCGGGTCGTTCGACTGGCACTCCTGCGTGCACCAGACGTGGCTCGCCGTGCGGCTGCTGCGCCTGCGGCCGGACCTGCGGGGAGCCGACGCGGCCCGTGATGCCCTCGACAAGCTGGTCACGCCGGAGAACTGCGCCGTCGAGGCCGAGTTCTTCGCCTCGCCGGCCGGACGCTACTGGGAGCGGCCCTACGGCTGGGCGTGGCTGCTGCTGCTCGACGCGGAGCTGCGCACCTCCGGCCTGCCGTGGTCGGTGGAGCCGATCGCGGACGTGCTGCGCAACCGGTGGCTGGAGTGGGTCTCCGAGGCGCGGCTGCCGATCAGGACCGGCACGCACGGCAACACCGCCTTCGCGACGGCTCTGGTGCACGACGCGGCACTGGCGACCGGCGACGAGGAGATCGTGTCGGCGTGCGTCGCGGCGGCGCTGCGGTGGCACCGGGACGAGGCCGGGTACGGCGGGTTCGAGCCGGACGCCGCCGACTTCCTGTCCCCCGCGCTGACGACGGCCGACCTGATGCGCCGCGCCCTGCCGCCCGCCGAGTTCGCCGACTGGTTCGACGCCTACCTGCCGGAGCTGGAGTCGGACCGGTGGCGCGTGCTGCGCGAGCCGTTCCCGGTCGACGACCCCGCCGACCCGTACGGCTCGCACCTGGCGGGGCTCGCCCTGTCGCGCGCCTGGAACTGGGAGGCGATCGCGGAGTCGCTGCCGCCGGACCACCGGTACATCCCGCTCGCGCGGACGGCCTCCGCCGCGCACCGCGAGGCCGGGTGGGCCTACGTGTTCGGCGGGCACGGGTACATGGCCGACCACTGGCTCGGCACCTTCGGCGCCTACCTGGACGCGAAGGCGTTCTGAGCAACGACGGCGGCAGCTGATATATCGGATATCAGCTGCCGGCCGTCAGGGCTGCTCGACGAATCAACGTCAGCGCGATCCCCGTCGCTGCCGCATGCACCGACGCGGCGTGCGTGCGGGGGTCGAACCGCGTGGTCGGCCCCGCAACGCTGACCGCGGCGACGACGGCGCCGTCACCGTCCAGCACCGGCGACGCCACGCAGGCGAGGCCGATCCGGGACTCCTCGAACTCGTAGGCCACGCCGGTCTGCCGGATCGTGCCGAGCTGGCGGCGGAGCATCCCCGGCGTCACGACCGTGCGGGGTGTGCGGCGGGCCAGCGGCGCGGTGAGCACCTCGGTGCGCAGGGCCGGGGTCGCGTGGGCCAGCAGCGCCTTGCCGATCGCGGTGGCGTGCAGGGGCATGCGGCCGCCCAGGCGGGACGGGGACGACGCCTGGCGGTGGCCGCCGATCTTGGCGGCGTAGACGACCTCGTGGCCTTCCAGCAGGCCGAGGTGGACCGTCTCGTGGGTGCGTTCGTAGAGGTCTTCCAGGTACGGGGTGGAGACCTCGACCAGGCGGCGCTCGACCGAGGCGCGCATGCCGAGCTGGAACAGGTGACCGCCCAGGCGGTAGCCGCGCGTGCCGCGGTCGAGCAGGCGGACGTCCAGCAGGTCGCCCAGCAGGCGGTGCAGCGTCGCCTTGGCCAGGCCGGTGCGGCGGCCCAGGTCCGCGAAGCCGAGCTCGTCGTCGTCGGGGCCGAAGGCGTTCAGGACCAGCATCACCTTGCCCAGCAGGGTGTTCGGCACCTCCGTCATCACCCGATGGTGCCATCGGGTTCCGCTCAGCGGAACTCCGGAGTCCACAACGAACCCGTGCCACGGCCACGATGTGCGGCATGGACGAAGTCGAACTGGCAGCGGAGCGCCTGGCCACGGCGGCGCGCACCAAGGTCACCTGTGCGCCCGTGCGGGACCTCGTGGGCGAGGACGAGGCCTACGCGGTGCAGAGCCGCAACATCAAGGCGCGCATCGCCGCCGGGGCGCGCGTCATCGGGCGCAAGATCGGACTCACCTCCCCGGCGGTGCGCCGGCAGCTGGGCGTGGACCAGCCGGACTTCGGCGTGCTGCTCGACGACATGGCGTTCGAGGACGGCGCCACCCTGCCGACGGGCCGGCTGCTGCAACCGCGGGTCGAGGCCGAGGTGGCGTTCGTGCTGGGCGCGGACCTCACGACCGGGCCGTTCGACGAGCAGACCGCCGGTCAGGCGGTCGCGTACGCGCAGGCGTCGCTGGAGATCGTGGACAGCCGCATCGCGAAGTGGGACATCACCTTCACCGACACGGTGGCGGACAACGCCTCGGCGGGGTTGTTCGTGCTCGGCACGGAGCAGACCAAGCTCGCGGACGTGGTGACGCGGGACGTGTCGATGACGCTGAGCCTCAACGGCGAGCAGCGCTCGGCCGGCACCGGCGCCGACTGCCTGGGCGACCCGCTCACCGCCCTCGCGTGGCTCGCGACGACGGCCGTCGAGCTCGGCGACCCGTTGCGGGCGGGGGACGTCGTGCTCAGCGGTGCGCTCGGGCCCGTCGTCCCGGTCGCCGCGGACGACGAGGTCGAAGCCACCATCACCGGTCTCGGCACGGTGCGGGCTGCGTTCGGGAGGCAGTCGTGACGAAGGTCGCGGTTATCGGGTCGGGCAACATCGGCACCGACCTCGTCGTCAAGGTGCTCAGGCGGTCCACGACGCTGGAGGTCGCCGCGCTGGTGGGCATCGACCCCGCGTCGGACGGTCTCGCCAGGGCCACGAGGCTCGGCGTTCCCACGACGGCGCAAGGGGTCCGGGGGCTCGTCGAGATGCCCGGCTTCGACGACGTCGAGATCGTCTTCGACGCCACCTCGGCCGGCGCGCACCTGAAGAACGCCGAAGTCCTGGCGCAGCACGGGAAACGGGTCATCGACCTCACCCCGGCGGCGATCGGGCCGATGGTGGTGCCGACGGTCAACCTGCACGAGCACCTCGACGCCGGGAACGTCAACATGGTCACGTGCGGCGGTCAGGCCACGATCCCGGTCGTCGCCGCGATCGGCCGGGTCACGCCCGTGCCGTACGCGGAGATCGTCGCCTCCATCGCGTCGAGGTCGGCCGGTCCCGGCACCCGCGCGAACATCGACGAGTTCACCGAGACGACCGCGCACGCCATCGAGAAGGTGGGCGGCGCGAGACGCGGCAAGGCCGTCATCGTGCTCAACCCCGCCGACCCGCCGATCACCATGCGCGACACCGTGCTCGCGCTCGTCGACGCACCGGATCCCGAGACGCACCAGCACATCCGCGAGTCCGTGGAGCGGATGGTCGGCGAGGTGGCCGGGTACGTCCCCGGCTACCGCCTCAAGCAGCAGGTGCAGATCACCCCGGTCACCCAGCCGGACACCCTCACGACCGATCCCGTGACGCACCAGGTCACCGTGCTGCTCGAAGTCGAGGGAGCGGCCGACTACCTGCCGGCGTACGCGGGCAACCTGGACATCATGACCAGCGCGGCACTGCGCGTCGCGGAGACGATGGCGGAAGCGGTGGTGCGGGCATGAGGATCTACCTCCAAGACGTGACCCTCAGGGACGGCATGCACGCCCTGCGGCACCGCATCACGCCCCGGAAGATCGCCGAGATCGCCAGGGCACTCGACGCGGCGGGAGTCGACGCCGTCGAGGTCGCGCACGGCGACGGGCTCAGCGGCGGGTCTCTCGTCTACGGCCCCGGCAGCCACACCGACTGGGACTGGATCGCCGCGGCCGCCGAAGCGTTGACCAGCGCCAGGCTCACCACGTTGCTGCTGCCCGGCATCGGCACCCTCCACGACCTGAGGCGCGCCCACGACCTCGGTGTCACGTCGGTCCGGATCGCCACGCACTGCACCGAGGCCGACATCGCCGCCCAGCACGTCGAAGGCGCCCGCGAGCTCGGCATGGACGTGTCCGGGTTCCTGATGATGAGCCACCTCGCGGAGCCGCGAGAGCTGGCGCGCCAAGCGAAACTGATGGAGTCCTACGGCGCGCACTGCGTCTACGTCACGGACTCCGGCGGCCGCCTGCTCCCCCGCGACGTCCGCGACCGCGTCCGCGCCTACCGCGACGTCCTCGACCAAGACACCGAAATCGGCATCCACGCCCACGAGAACCTCTCGCTGTCGGTGGCGAACTCGCTCACCGCCGTCGAGGAAGGCGCCACACGGGTCGACGCGTCATTGGCCGGACTCGGCGCGGGCGCGGGCAACTGCCCGATCGAACCGTTCGTGGCCGTCGCGAACCTTCAGGGCTGGCAGCACAAAGCCGACCTGTTCGCCCTTCAGGACGCCGCCGACGACCTCGTCCGACCGCTGATGGAACGCCCGGTGCGCGTCGACCGCGAAAGCCTCACCCTCGGCTACGCGGGCGTCTACGGCTCGTTCCTGCGCCACGCCGAGACCGCGTCCGAACGCACCGGCGCCGACGTCCGGGAGCTCCTGCTGGAGGCCGGACGCCGGCGGCTCGTGGGCGGCCAGGAGGACATGCTCACCGACATCGCCCTGGACCTCACGCGCTAGACCGGGAACGTGGTCCCGATGCCCATGCCGGTGATCCACTCGGGCACCGGTTCGTAGCTCGTCCACACCAGGGGCAGGCCGACGGCGACCTGCCCGACGAGCCAGCAGCGGATCTCGTGCCCGCCGCTGCCGGCGTGGTCCTCCAGCGCCTCGTGCCCGATCCCCGCGACCTCACCCGCCGACCCCTCCACCAGCCGGTCGAGGAACCACCGGTCCCACACCGCGTTCACCTTCGCGTCGGGGTTGCCGCCCATCGCCCGCACCCGCGGTTCGCGCGCCGCGGCGAACTCGTGGACGTGGGAACGGCCCCGGATCAACGACTCGCGCCGCTCCCCCACCACCGACGGGTCGCGCGGGTCGTTGGACGGCAGCCAGTGCGACAGCCCGCCGCTGGCGACGACGAGAACCCGTCCGGGGAACGCCGACGACCGCAACGCCGCCCCCAGCGCCCGTCCCAGCTCCACGCACCGGTCGAGCGACGGCAGCGGCGGCGCGGCCGTGTTGACCACCAGCGGCACCAACGGGAGGGTGGTGCCGCCGGTGATCATCTCGTAGCTCTGCACGATGCCGTGGTCGACCGTCAGCGAGTACGACAGCGACACGTCGAACCCGGCGTCGGCGAGCCCGCTCTGCGCCGACCACGCCAGCGTCCGCTCGACCGGCAACGGCCCCGAGCTGCTGCCGAAGTCGCCGAACCCCACCGCTTCCTCGACGCCGAGCACGAACGGCGGCATCACGTCGTAGAAGTTGGCGTGGAAGTGGTCGGGGCCGATGACGACGATGGCGTCCGGCGCCAGCTCGTCCACGGCGACGCGCACGCGGTCGGCGTCGCGCAGGAACACCGAGCCGGGGCCGTTCCCGTCGGGCGGCAGCAGCGTCGCGAACGGGCTGTGCGACATGCCGGCGAAACCGATGATCTCGGCCATCAGGACGGATCCTTTCCGTGCAACAGCCACGTGCGGTGCGTGTCGAGGAACTCGGAGACCTTCTCCCACTGCGGCCAGTGCCCGGCGTCGTCGATGACGTGCAACCGCGCGTCCGGCAGCCATCCGAGCAACATGTCGGCCTCGTCCAGGCCGCCCGTCGGGTCGTGGCTGGTCCACAGCAACAACGTCGGTGCCGCGATCTTCCCGACCCACGCGGGGTCCCACGCGAAGTCCTTGCGCACCACGGGGTCCTGCAACACCAGCGTGTTCGTGATCGCCTGCACGAACCCCGGCCGCGAGTAGACCTGGCGACGCAGGTCCACCAGCTCGTCGGTGACCATCTCCTTGTGGTGGAACAGGAACTCCACCCGCCGCCGCACGGTCTCCTCGCTCGGGTCGAGCACCGCGGCCATCGTGCTGTCCCGCATGCGGCGCATGACCTCGGGCTTGTTCGCGATGTTGCCGGGCGTGTTCAGCACCAGCCGGTCGACGCGCTCGGGGAAGTGCGCCGCGACCCACGCGACGACCCAGCCGCCCAGCGACTCACCGGACAGGTGGGCTCGGTCGACGTCCAACGCGTCCAGCAGCCCGACGAGGTGCTCGGACAGCACGTCGATCGTGTAGGGCAGGTCCGGCAGGTCCGACCAGCCGTGGCCGATCATGTCGTAGGCGGTGACGTGGAAGTCCTCCGCCAGTCCCGCGATGTCGCGCGCGTACGCCTCCAGGTGGCCGCCGGTGCCGTGCAGCAGCACGAGCTCCGGTCCGGCGCCCGCCTGCAGGACCCTGGTGCGCACGGTGTGGCCGCGCACGGGGACGTCGACGTGCCGCACGACGTGGTCCACATGCGACAGTTCGCCCCAGATGCTGACGTGGTCGGGAATCACTGGTCCTCCCCGGAGGTGTCGAAACGGGCGCGGGCCTCGTCGAAGGTCGCGAGTCCTGCGCTCTGCCTGCGCGCGAGCCCGAAGAGGGCGAGCAGCCGGGAGTTCTCGATGGTGAGGAACTCGACCGGCGCCGAGGTGGAGTCGTTGTAGTGGCGGTGCCAGGTCCACGGCGGCGTGTAGACGAACGAGCCGGTGGTCCACGTGACCGTCTCGAACTTCTCCGGTTCGGCGTCCTGGATCTCGCTGTGCCCGTCGCCGGAGATCACGAAGTGCACGGTCTCGTGGTGGTGCCGTTGCATGTCGGAGCTCTCGCCCGGCAGGATGACCTGCCGGAACAGCTCGAACGTCGACGTGGGCAGCTTGCCCGCGATCCGCAGCGTCGTCGGGTTCGGCACCGCGCCCGGCGGGATCGTCTCCAGCTCGTCGTCGTGCACGACCAGCGGACGGCCGCCGTCCGGCCGCACCGCGTGCGCGAGCGCCCCGAGGAAGTCGGTCAGGGCGAAGTCGGGTCCTGAGGTGGCCAATGCTGTCCCCTTCAGAGTGAGAACTCGGTGCGGCCGCCGTCGACGGTCAGCACGGTGCCGTTGACGTACGAGGCCTGTGGTGACGCCAAGAAGGCCACCGCGGCGGCGATCTCGGCGGGATCCGCCGCACGCGACGCCGGGATGTCGGCGAGGTCGTGCGCGGCGGCGGTGCCGAGGTCCACGCCCGCCGCCTCCGCCCGGCGGCGCAGCACCTCCCGCCGCCGGGGCGTCAGAGTCGCGCCGGGAGCGACGCAGTTGACCGTGACGCCCTGCGCCGCGAACTCGCGGGACACGAGCTTGGCCGCCGACGTCACGGCCGCGCGCAGCACCGTGGAGGACGCGAGACCGGGCTGCGGCTGCCGCACCGCGGTCGACGTGATCAGCACGGCCCGGCCGAACCCGCGCGCCGCCATCGGCGGCAACGCTTCGCGCAGCAACGCGAGCGGGCCGAGCAGCAGCAGGTCGAGGTCGCGGTGCCACTGTGCGTCCGGCACCGCGAAGATCTCCCCCGGCGACGGCCCACCGGCGTTCACGACGAGCACGTCGAGCGTCCCGTGCCGGTCGACGACCTCGTCGACGACCGCGGCGGCCTCAGCGGGGTCGGCGAGGTCGCAGACGACGTGGTCCGCGCCGAGCGCCGCGCCGGTCTCCTCCAGCGTCGACTCCGTGCGGCCCGCCAGCACGACGCGGTGCCCGCTCGCGAGGAGCGCCGCGGCCGTCGCCGCCCCGATTCCGCCGGCGCCGCCCCCGACGAGCGCGACCCGCGTGGTGTTTGCGTCCATGGGCTCCTACAGTCGCCGTGTGGAAGTGGGTGACCAAGGATGAGTCCCAGTCACCGGGACTCGCAGCCGGGCGAGCCGAGCGGTTCACTCGAACGCGCGGCGGCGATCCTCGACGCGTTCGACGCGGGCCACCGCGAGCTGGGCCTCGCGGAGCTGGTGCGCCGGTCCGGCCTGCCGCGCTCGACGGTGCACCGCACGGCGGCGCGCATGATCGACCTGGGCTGGCTCGACAAACCCGGCGACCGCTACCGGATCAGCACCGGCCTGTTCAAGCTGTCCGGCCTGGTGCCGGTGCGGCACGAGCTGCGCGAGGCCGTGCTGCCGTTCCTGCAGGACCTCTACGCCGCCGCCCGCGTCACGGTCCAGCTCGGTGTCCTCGACGGCACGCACGTGCTGGTCGTCGAGAAGATCACCGGGCACCAGCCGATGCCGATGCTGTCGCAGGTCGGCGGCGTCATCCCGGCGCACTGCTCCGGACTGGGCCGGGCGATCCTCGCCTACTCCGACGCGTCCACAGTGGACGCCGTGATCGCCGCGGGGATGGAACGCCGCACCCCGCGCACCATCACGAGTCCCACGGCGTTGCGGCGCGAGCTCGCCGCGATCCCGGACCGGGGCTGGGCCTACGACAAGGAGGAGGGCAACGTCGGCATCAGCTGCATCGCGGCCCCGATCTTCACCGCGACCGGCGAGCCCGCCGCGGCGTTGTCGGTGACCGGCCCGAGCGCGGCCGTGCGGCCGGACCGCATCGGCCCCGCGGTGCGGATGGCGGCGGCCGCGGCGAGCCGGGCGTACTCGACGCGCCGGTGGGAGTCCCACTAGCCGGGACTCCCGGTTGGTCGCGACCGCGCCCCCGCTCCACAGTGTGGGCCGTCACATCCTCACCGAGGAGGAGCAGGATGCGAGTCGCGATCATCGGCGCCGGAGTCGCCGGCCTCACCACCGCGAAGGTGCTGCTGCAGGCAGGGCACGAGGTCGAGGTGTTCGACCGGACACCGGACGTCGGCGGCGTGTGGAGCCGCACCCGGCGCTATCCCGGGCTCACCACGCAGAGCCCGAAGGCGCAGTACTCGTTCTCCGACTTCCCGATGCCGAAGGACCTGCCCGAGTGGCCCACCGGTGCGCAGGTGCAGGCCTACCTGAAGGCGTACGCGTGGCACTTCGGCGTGGACGCGTGCCTGCGCCTGGAGACCACGGTGACGTCGGTCGTGCCCTCCGGCGACGGGTGGGACCTGACCACGCACACCGGCACGACCTACCGCTACGACCGGGTCGTCGTGGCCAACGGGGTGTTCTGCGAACCCGCGGTGCCGGCGTTCCCCGGCCGTGACGAGTTCGAGGCGGCCGGTGGGCGGGTGCTCGCGGGCACCGAGTTCCACGACGCCGAGGAGGCCCGCGACAAGCACGTCCTGGTCGTCGGCTACGGCAAGTCGGCCTGCGACGTGACGGTGCCGATCAGCAAGGTCGCCGCGAGCGCCGACGTCATCGCGCGCCAGCTGCTGTGGAAGGTGCCGCGCAAGATCGCCGGCGTCGTCAACTTCAAGATGCTGCTGCTGACCCGCATGGGCGAGGCGCTCTTCCGCTACCGGTTCCTGCGCGGGGCCGAGAAGTTCCTGCACGGCCCCGCGAACGGGGCGCGGCGCTCGATGCTCAACTCGCTCGGCTCGGTGTCGGTCAAGCAGTTCGGCCTGGCGCAGCACGACCTCGTGCCGTCCGGGCGGATGGAGGACATCGTCAAGGGCGCGATCGGCCTCGCCACCGAGGGGTTCTTCGAGGGCGTCGCGGACGGCTCGATCCGCGTGCACCGCGACAGGACCATCGCCCGGCTCAAGTCCGGCGGCGCCGTGCTGTCCGACGGCTCGGTGCTGCCCGCGGACCTCGTCGTCTGCGCGACCGGGTTCACGCAGGGCGTGCCGTTCCTGCCCGACGCCGTGCAGCGGCGGTTGTTCGACGAACGCGGCAACTTCGCGCTGTACCGGCAGATCCAGCCGATCGGTGTGCCCGGCCTGTACTTCAACGGCTACAACTCGTCGTTCTTCAGCCCGCTCAACGCCGAGATGGCCGCGCTGTGGATCACCGCCGACCTCGCGGGAGCGCTCTCGCTGCCGGACGACGCGGCCCGGCGGGCGGACGTGACCGCGCAGCTCGCGTTCATGGACGAGGCGACGGGTACGCACCACTGCCGCGGCACCAAGATCATCCCGTTCTCGCTGCACAACGCCGACGAGGTGCTCTCGGACCTCGGCCTGCAGATCGGCCGTGCGGCCCGCGCGACGCACTGGCTCAACCCCGTCGCGCCCTCCGCGTACCGCAAGGTGACGCCCCAGCTGCTCGCCCGGCTCGAGGCCCGCGCGGCCGAGCCGGCGGCCGAGTCGAAATGAGGTTGGAGACCATGCCCGCAGAACAGCAGCACCACGTCTACCGCACCGGCGAGGGCACGAACGTCGGCGCGATCGGCCTCGGCATCCACACACGGCTGACCGGCGCGGACACCAAGGGCGCGTACTCGTTGTTCGAGTACGTCGTGCCGCCGAACCTCGGCGGTCCGCCCACCCACGTCCACTCGCGCGAGGACGAGCTGTTCACGTGCGTGCAGGGACGGGTCGTGGTCGAGCTCGACGGCGAGGAGCACGTGCTGGGGCCGGGCGACTCGCTGCTGATGCCGCGCGGGGTGCCGCACATGTTCCACAACCCGTACGACGAGGAGACCCGCGTGGTCGCCGTCGTGTCGCCGCCGGGGCTGGAGGACTACTACCAGGCGTTGTCCGAGCTGCCGCCGGGGCCGCGCGACATGACGCTGGTCGCGGAGATCATGGTGCGGCACGGCCTCTCGCTGCAGCAGAAGCCGTGAACCGCAGCGACATGGTGCGGCGGATGTGCGCCGCCGTCGACGCCGGGGACGCGGAGGCGTTCGGCGCCTGGTTCGCCGAGGACGCCACGTACGTGTTCGGCAACGACGAGCCGTTGATCGGCCGTGCCGCGGTCGTGGCGGCGACGGCGGGTGCCGCCGGCGCGTTGCCGTGGGTGCGGCACGTGGTCGACCAGGTCGCCGAGGTGGGCGACCAGCTGTTCTGCCGGTTCACCATCGAGACCGAGGCGCCGGACGGGAAACCGCTCGCGCTGCCGTGCGTGACGGTGATCCGGATGTCCGGCGAGCAGGTCGTCGAGTACCGCGTGCACATGGACATCTCCCCCGCTCTGGGGTGAGGAGGAGGGGCCCGGGAGTGGGATCCGGGCCCCTCTTCTCATGCCGCCCGGAGGGTGTCCGCGGCCTGGCCGGAGAACGTGGCGAGGAAACGTCGGCAGGCCTCCACGTCCAGCTCGTCGCACCGCCACGCGACGTGCCCGTCGGGCCGGATCACGTACAGGGCCTGGGAATCCGGCTCGGTGAGGCCGTAGTGCTCGAACACCTGCGCCGAGTCGGCCTGGTGCACGCGCGGGTCCGGCCGTGCCTCGACCCGTGTGACGAGGTGGGTCCGGACGCCCAGTGCCGCAAGCGCTTCGGACTGCTCGGTGATCTCCGCGGTCGTGAGGTGCCTGCGGGACAACGCGAGCACGTGCATCCGGTAACCCTGCAAGAGGTCGAACACCTGCTCGCGGGCGTTGATCCGGGCGTCCGGGGCGCGGTGGCCGGCGAGCGGGCCCTTGAGCGAGTACAGCAGCTCGTTGACGTTGATGTCGCTCGGCCGGTACCCGAGGCTCAGCTGCGACAGGCGGTGGAACGACCTGCGGTGCGGGAGCGGCGCGGCCGACATCCGTCCGATGAGGAACGGTCCCGCGGTGTCGCGCAGCCACGCCTTCCAGCCGTCCAGTCCCGCCGCCACGCGGTAGAGGCGGTCGGTGAACTTCAGCAGCCGCACGCCGGCCGGGTGGCGTTCGGCGTCGTAGGTGTCGAGCAGGTCCTGGTCGGCGCCGCGGAGGACGGCGGCGAGCTTCCACGCCAGGTTGGCCGCGTCGTGCAGGCCGGTGTTCATGCCCTGACCGCCCGCGGGCGAGTGGATGTGCGCGGCGTCGCCGACGACGAACCCCCGGCCCGCGCGGTAGCTGTCGACGCCCTTGAGGTGGACCTGGTAGCGGCTCGTCCAGGTCGGGGCGCTGAGCGTGACCGGCAGCCGCATCGCCTCGCGCAGCTCGGACTGGAGGACGTCGAGGTCGAACGGCGCCTCGGGGTCGCCGGAGTCGGTGACCATGACGCGCGAGCTCTCCGCGCCCCGCAGCGGCAGGAACAGGCCGATGCGGCTGCCGTTCATGAAAACCCGGAAGTGCGCGTGGTCGAGCGGCCACTCGACGCGGCAGTCGGCGAGCAGGTAGCGCTGGCCGTACCTGTCGCCGTCGAAGCTCAGCCCGAGCTGCCGGCGGACCGTGCTGTGGGCGCCGTCCGCGCCGACGACGTACTGGGCCGTCACCGTCCGCTCGCCGAGCAGGGCGGTGACGGCGTCCTCGGTCTGGTGGAGCCGGGTGAGCCTGGTGCCGCGGCGGACCGTGACGCCGTGCCGTGCGAGGTCTTGGAGCAGCAGTTCCTCCACTTCGGACTGCGGCGCCATGAGGATGAACTGGTACGGCGTGGTCTCCGCCCTCGCCCGGTCGAAGTCGAGGCCGCCGACGTGCCTGCCCCTGATGTGGAAGCGGATCCCGGTGGTGACGACGCCGCGGCCGAGCAGCTCGCCGTCCAGCCCGATGCTCCGGAACAGCTCGACCGTGCGGGCCTGCACGGCGAACGCCCGCGACTCGGTCGCCGGTCCCGCGTTCGCGTCGACGACGCAGACCTTCACCCCCTGGCGGACGAGCAGCGCCGCCGTCATCAGCCCGCTCGGCCCGGCGCCGACGACCAGCACGTCGCAGTCGTAGCGAGGCAGCCGCTCCGGTGCGGCCGCCCGCGGTTTCGGCGGCCGCACCGCGGGACGGTTCTTCGCCTTGCCCAGCCGGGTGAGGAACCCGCTGCCGGGACGGGCGGTGACCAGCGGCAGCGGGGTGCCGGTGAACCGTCCCCACAGCTTCCGGGTCGCGAGGACCAGCAGGGTGACGACCGCGATGACGAGAAGTCCCACGGCCTACTCCCCCGCCGGCAGCGCGCTGGACATGCGCAGGAACCGCTGGCGCAGCGGCCCCTCCACGAGCGGCCCGATCGCGTGGACGAACTCGCCGACGTACGGCTGCGCGAGGTGCTCCTCCAGGTCCCGCTTCGAGCGGAACACCTCGTAGATCACGAACTCGGCCCGGTCGGCGCGGTCGCGGTGCACGTGGAACTCGACCGAGCCCTCCTCGGCGCGCAACGGCTCGACCAGCCCGAGGACCAGCCGCTCGACCTCGTCCTCGTGTCCCGGCCTGGCCCGGCAGAACCCGAGGTGGGTGTACGGACCGGTCTCGTCGGCGTCCGGCTCGGGCAGCACGGGTCGCGCGTCGCTCATCGGGTCTCCTCAGTTGCTCAACGGATGGTGAATTCACCATCGCAGCCGGGGAGAGGCCGGTCACAACGCGCGTCCCGGTGAGCGGGACTCCCGCACGGAAAGCAGAAGCCGGGTGCCGACGACGTCGACACCCGGCTTCCGGGAAGAACCGATATCCGATGTATCAGGCTCCGAAGAAGACCTCGGCCTCTTCGTAGCGCTCCGCCGGAACCGTCTTCAGCTCGGCGGTGGCCTCGGACAGCTTCACGCGGACGATGTCGGTGCCGCGCAGCGCGACCATCGTGCCGAAGTCACCGGCCGCGACGGCGTCGACGGCGTGCAGGCCGAAGCGGGTCGCGAGGACGCGGTCGTAGGCGGTCGGCGTGCCACCGCGCTGGATGTGGCCGAGGACGGCCGCGCGGGACTCCTTGCCGGTGCGGTCCGCGATCTCCTCCGCGAGCCACTGGCCGACGCCGCCGAGGCGGACGTGGCCGAACGCGTCGCGCTCACCGGAGTGCAGCACCTCGGCGCCGCCCTCGGGGATCGCGCCCTCGGCGACGACGATGATCGGCGCGAACTCGCTCTCGAAGCGGCGCTCGACGTGCTCGACGACCTTGTCGACGTTGAACGGGCGCTCGGGGACGAGGATGACGTTCGCGCCACCGGCGAGACCGGAGTGCAGCGCGATCCAGCCCGCGTGGCGGCCCATGACCTCGACGACGAGCGCGCGGTGGTGCGACTCGGCCGTGGTGCGCAGGCGGTCGATGGCCTCGGTGGCGATGTGGACCGCGGTGTCGAAGCCGAACGTGTAGTCCGTGGCGCCGAGGTCGTTGTCGATCGTCTTCGGCACGCCCACGACGCCGATGCCGTCGTCGGTCAGGCGCTTGGCGACACCGAGGGTGTCCTCGCCGCCGATCGCGACGATGGCGTCGATGCCGTTCTCCGCGATGGTCTCGCGGATGCGGTCGACACCGCCCTCGACCTTGTAGGGGTTCGTGCGCGACGAGCCCAGGATCGTGCCACCGCGGGTGAGGATCTCCTCGACGTCCGCGAGGTCGATCGACTTGGTGAGGTTCTCGATCGGGCCCTGCCACCCGTTGCGGAACCCGACGATCTCCCAGCCGTGTGCCTTGATGCCCTTGCGGACCACGGCCCGGATCACGGCGTTCAGACCGGGGCAGTCACCACCGCCAGTGAGCACACCGATGCGCATCTGCTTCCCCATCTCTCGTGTTCTGTGTCACGCAGACTTTCACGAGCTGTATCGGTGCAGCAACGTGGGGTCTCACTTACCGGACAGGAAAGCCGTTTTTCCGCCGCTGTTCCTCGATCACCTTCCAGCGGGCGAGGTTGTGCCGGGCGTCGGCGAGGGCGTCGTGGGCGTCGGCGGGCGGCGCCGGCAGCTTCGGGCGGCCGACGTCGTCCCAGCGCTGCCGCAGGTCGCGGGTGAACCGGGGCAACGCGCGCGGCAACGCCGGCATGGCACCCCACAGCTGGGCCAGCGCGACGTGGTCGTAGGCGGCGAACCAGGCCCACAGCTCGACCTCGTCCCGGGCGGCGCCCCGCGCGCCGAGGAAGTCGAGCAGGTCCTCGCGGATGCGCTCCCGGCTGCGCCACGCCCTGTCGGCGGGCGAGGGGAGCTGGTTGAGGACGTTCTGCCGCACCCACGGACCCGCGCGTTCGGGGTCGAACTCGGTGGACACGGCGTAGAACTCGCGGCCTTCCTCGTCGACCACACCGATCGACACGAGGTCGATCGTCACCCCGTCCTCGATGAACTCACAGTCGTAGAAGAACCGCACCGCGACACCCTAGGGGTCCGGTCAGCTCGCCTTCTTCTGGGGCACCCGGTCGGGCTTCCCGCCCTGCTCGGGCGCGTCGGCGGCCTGCTCCTTGGCCTTGGCCGCGTAGACGTCGACGTACTCCTGGCCGGAGAGCTCCATCAGCGCGTACATGATCTCGTCGGTGATGGACCGCAGCACGAACCGGTCGCCGGACAGGCCCTCGTACCGCGAGAAGTCGAGCGGCTTGCCGATCTTGATGCGGATCGGGTACGGCTTCCACATCTTCGAGCCGATGGGGTTCGCCTTGTCGGTGCCGAACATCGCCACGGGGATGACCGGCGCGCCGGACTCCAGGGCGATCCAGGCGACGCCGACCTTGCCCTTGTACAGGCGCGCGTCGGGCGACCGGGTGCCCTCGGGGTAGATGCCGAGGAGCTTGCCCTCGCGCACGATCCGCACACCGGTGTCGAGCGCTCCCTGCGCGGCGGACGCGCTGGACCGGTCGATCGGCACCTGGCCGACGCCGGAGAAGAACCACTTCTGCAGCTTGCCCTTGAGCCCCGTGCCGGTGAAGTACTCGATCTTGGCGGGGAAGGTGACGCGCCGCGACAGCATCAGCGGCAGGAAGAACGAGTCGGAGACGGCGAGGTGGTTGCTCGCCAGGATCGCTCCGCCGTCCTTGGGGATGTTCTCGGCGCCCTCGATGATCTTGGGCTGGAAGAACAGCCGCAAGATCGGTCCCAGGAGGACGTGCTTCATGATCCAGTACAGCACAGCGGGAAGCGCCTCCCTAGACACCGAACCTTGATCCCGGCGACCAGCCTACGGAGCCGACCGCACCTCACACAACGAATCCCGGATTCGGGCGTCACGGCCCAACGGGACGCTTCTCCGGTGCGAGTCCCGGGAAGGTGACTGAGCCGACTGCCGTAGCCCGCAACACTCCCCCGTCGTGCAACGATGAGGAGTCAGAGGGTTGCGGCACGTGGAGAGGCTCTGGATGAACGCCCGGCGCGACTCGACCGACGGCCCCGAGAACGTCGACGAGCTCTTTGCCGAGATCGTCGCGGGTCTCGAGCGGGACGGGGTCGGCAAGGACTGGCTCGACGTGGACGAGGCGCGCCCGGACGACTCCCGCGGCGACGAGGACGCGGCGCAGGACGTCGCGCCGGAGCCGGAGGAGCAGCCGGACCGGCGGGCCCACGAGGACGAGGACCACTACGTCCCGCCGGAGCCGCCGCCGTTCCCGGTGCTGCGCGCCTCCACCCTCGCCGCGCTCGGCCTGTTCGTGCTGGGCATCGTCCTGCTGGTCGCTCCGGGGCTCTTCGGCCTGCAGCCGCGCATCGGCACGCCGTTGTCGCTGGTGGCGCTGTGCGCGGGCGTCGGCTGGCTGATCCTGCGGATGCGCAACACCCCGCCGCCGGACTCCGGGTGGGACGACGGCGCCCAGGTGTGACGCGGTCCCGAGCCGGCCGGTAACGACGTGATAACGGCCACTCAAACCTTCAGATAACGATTCGGTCGTGCTTACCGTGTCGGGCATGGACCAGATGCAGCACCTGATGATGGCCCGTGCCATGGCGACGCTGACCAAGAAGGACGCGGAGCGCGCCAAGCGCCGCCGCCCGCGCATCCTGCGCCTGCTCGGCCGCTAGTCCCCCGGTGAGTGTTCGCGGCGAGCGAACATCCCCGATCCGCTCGCCGCGAACCCCACTCCGGAACCGCCCTGCTCGTCGCCGGCGGTCCGGAAGCATCAGCTCCTCTTCTTGAGCGCCTCCGGCTTGTGGACCGCGTCCCGGCCGCTCTTCGCGCTCTCCACCCGGTACTGCGGCTCGTCCTCCGAGGCCTTCACCTTCCGGCCCGCAGCCTGCTTCTCGGTGGTGATCTCCTCCTTCACCTCGCCGTGCGTCGTCGAGCCGTGGCTCGACCACTCGACCTCGTCACCGGGCTTCAAGGGGTGCTTGTCCATGAACACCGGGTACCCCGTACGGACGAGTCAATCCGGCCGGGAGGACCACATGAGCGACGACAGGACCCGCGACGAGTTCGGCGAGGCGGTCAACATGACCGCCTCGGCACTGGAGAAGTGGCTCGAGACCGACGAGTCCAAGGCGGCCGGCGACAAGTCGTCGGGCGAGTCGACCGGGCACGCGTCGGGCCGGCGGATCGTCGAGCTGCTCAGGACGAAGAAGGACGACCTGACCGACAGCGACCATCAGCACATGCGCAAGGTCGTCGGCTACGTGCACCGGCACCTCGCCCAGCGGCCGAAGGGCGACGTCGAGGACAGCCGCTGGCGCCACTCGCTGATGAACTGGGGCCACGACCCGCTGAAGAACTAGGAGCGGCGGGAGTTGTTCCTGGTCCCCCGCGCGGTGAGCTGCGCGGTCGTCTCACGGGCCAGCGTCGCCGCTCCCACGATCCCGGCGTCGTCCCCGAGCTGCGCGGTGCGGATCCGCGCCAGCGGCCGGTGGCCGGCGCCGGTGACGACCGAGGCGTAGCGCTCGCGGGCGTCGTCGAGGAACAGCGGCGCCGACGTCGACACCCCGCCCCCGATGACGATCACCTCGGGGTCGTAGACGTCGGCGACCAGCGCCAGGCCCTCGCCGAGCCAGCGGGCCAGGTCGGCCATCGCGCGCTGGGCCAGCGGGTCGCCGTCCCGGGCCGCGCCCGCGACCCGTCGTCCCGTCACCGCGCGGGAGTCGCCGGCGGCCTCGCGGGCCAGCACCGTCGACACGCCGGGGTGCTTGGCCAGCAGCTCCACCGCCGTCGCCGAGAGGGCCGTGCCGCTGCAGTAGCGCTCCCAGCAGCCGTTCTTGCCGCACGGGCAGGGCCGCCCGTCCGGGACGACGCGCAGGTGCCCCAGCTCGGGGGCGACGCCGTGCGCACCGCGGAAGACCTCGCCGTCGAGCAGCAGCGCGGCGCCGATGCCCGTGCCGATGGCGACCAGCACGGCCGTCGAGGCACCCCGCGCGGCACCGAAGCGGTGTTCGGCGAGAGCGGCGGCATTCGCGTCGTGTTCGAGGACCACGGGCATGCCGAGGCGGTCGCTCATCCGGTCCGCGACGTTCACCTGCCGCCACGCCAGGTGCGGCGCGAACCGGACCGTGCGGCGGTCCGAGGCGATGAACCCGGCGACGGCGAGCCCGACGGCGTCGACCGGGTGCCGGTCCGCCACCTCCTCGACGGCGGCGACGATCGCGTCCTCGAGGGCGCGTTCACTCGACGGGGTCGGTGCCCGCGAGGTGTCGAGCACCGAACCGCGTGCGTCCACGACACCCGCGCGCACGCTGGTGCCCCCGATGTCCACTCCGACGGTGAGCACTAGTCGGTCTTCCTGACGACCTTGATGTGCTGCACGCGCTGACCCGCGTCCGGAGCGGGTTCGTCGTCGTCAGCGGCAGGAGGTGCGCCGGGCTCGCGCAGGGCGGCCCGCAGCACCGCGACCAGGCCCGCAGCGTGCTCGGCGGCCTTCGAGGCCAGCTCGGAGCGGTCGCCGCGCAGCAGCGCCACGCCGTTGCACAGCGGGCACCAGCCGCACGTCTCGGGCGCGTGCGAGCCGTCGCCCGCCTCGGCGACGCGCTGCAGCCACGGCTGCATCCGCTCGGCGGCGGTGTCGAGGAGCAGCCGCAGCTCCTCGGCGAGCTTGCCGGTGTTGTCCTGGGTCATCTACGAGCTCCTGATCAGCGCCACGGTCAGCGCCAGAGGGACGGGTCGGGACGGAATTCCACCGTCACGCCGCCCGAATCCATCTCCGCACCGGTCACGATGCAGCGCCTGAGCAACGACGGCAGCGCCACGAGCCGGCGCCGCCCGTCGACGGTCAGCGCGAGGTCGTCGCCCACCCGCGCCAGGTCCAGGTCGGTGTCGTCGGCCAGCGGCAACGCGATCCGCAGCGAGTACCGGGCGTCGAGCCCGCGCCCGCTGCCCGAGACCTCCAGCATCGACTCCGGCGCGGCCGAGGCCGGCAACGGGTCCTCGTCGCCGTAGAGCTGCGCGGCCACCTCCAGCAGCGCGGGCACGCCGACGGGCTCGGACGCGCGGTGGTCGACCGTGCGGATCTCGCCGATGCCGGTCAGCTCCGCGAGCACCGCGTCCTGCTCGTGCCGGCGGGTCCGCAGCCACGTGGCGGCCGCACCGCGCGCGGCGCCCGGCGAGGGCACCAGCCGGTTCGCGACCACGCCGTCGACGCGGATGCCCTGCAGAGCGAGCGCGGTCAGCGTGCGCCGGGTCTCGGCGGCGACCACGCGTTCGGGCGTCAGGACGAGCCGCACCGAGCACGTCGACGGGTCGGCGAGCATCGACCGCAGCGCGTCCAGCCGTTCGGCGAGCCTGCTCAGCGCGTCGGCGGTCGCGTCCCACTTCTCGACGCTCCCGGTGCCCGCGACCCCGGCGAGCAGGCCGCGCACCACGCGCCGGTGGGTGGGGAAGAGCCGTTCGAGGTAGCCCGCGAACGCCTCGGGCAGCGACAGCAGCCGCAGCGTCTCGGCGGTCGGGCCGCAGTCGACGACCACGACCTCCCACGGCCCGGACACGGCGAGCCGCCGCACCTCCGCGAGCGCGAGGAGCTCCTCGACGCCGGGCAGCACGGTCAGCTCCTCGGCGTCGAGCTCGTCGACGCCCGCGCCGGCGAGCACGGTGCGCAGGTGTCCGCGCAGCTCACCCCACGCCTCGTCGACGAGGCCCCTGGGGTCGATCTGGCAGGCGTAGAGGCCGCCGACACCCATCTCGGGGGTGTCCACTTCGGACGGAGAGGAGCCCAGGCGGACGTCGAGGGCGTCGGCGAGCGAGTGCGCGGGGTCGGTGGAGACCACGAGCGCTTTGCGCCCGCCGGCCGCGAGGGAGGCCGCCGTGGCGGCGGCCAGCGTCGTCTTGCCGACCCCGCCCTTGCCGGTGAAGAGCAGGACCTGGCTCAAGCCGCCTTCTCCGCGCGCTTCTTGAGCTCCTTGAGCGCGGTGTCGAGGATCAGCTTCTCGGCCTTGCGGCGGAACAGGCCGATCATAGGGATCACCAGCTGCACCGACAGCGTGTAGGTGACCTTGGTGCCGGTCCCGGACGGCTCCAGCACGTAGCTGCCGTGCTGGGACTTCTGCATGGTGCCCTTGACGAGGTCCCACTGCACGGACAGGCCGTCGGCGGACCAGTCGTAGGACAGGGTGTACTCGTCCTTGACGGGCCCCTGGTCGATCGCGAACCGGACCTGGTCGGCGCGGCCGTCCGCACCGGTGCCGAGGACCTCGACCTCCTTCATCCCGTTCGCCCAGTCCGGGTACGACGGGAAGTCAGCGATGATCGCCATGATCTTCTCGGGCGGCGCGTCGATGACGATGGACTGAGTGGACTCGTCGGCCATGTGTGAGGAGGTTACTCGCGTCTTCACCAGTTGAGGACGTGAGGCTTGCCGCTGCGCTGGAAGTGCCCGACGTTGATGCACTCGGTGTGGCCCACGCGCACGCGCCGGGCCAGCGGCTGGTGCACGTGCCCGAACACCGACCAGCGCGGCCGTTCGCGCACGATCTTGTCCAGCGCGGCCCGCGAGCCCCACTCGGGACGGCGCGCGACGACGTCGTAGGTCAGGTCCGGGATGTGCGGCGGGATGTGCGTGCACAGCACGTCGACCTGCCCCATCCGGTCCAGCGCGGAGGCCATCTCCTGCTCCGTGCGCAGGTACGGCAGCCACGGCGCGTCGGGGTTGCGCACGGAGCCCGGCAGCATCAGGCCGCCGCCGGCGAAGCCGAACCGCAGGCCGCCGATCTCGGTCGCCTCGCCGTCGAGGACGTGCACGCCGGCGCCCGCGAACCGCGGCCACAGGTGCGGACTGTCCACATTGCCCGGTGTCGCGTACGTCGGCGCGGACATCGCCGAGAACAGCGCGTCGTACTGCTCCAGGACCGCTTCCTCGACGACGGAGCGCGCGTCGGCGAGACCGTCCCACAGCGACCGGATGTAGCTCGCGGTGTCGGCGCGCCGGGTGCCCCTGCGCAGCTCCGCGAAGATCCCGACCTTCTCCGGCCCGAAGACGCGGCCGAGGATGCCCCCGGAGTGGTCGTGGTAGTCGACGAAGTCGATCAGGTCGCCGAGCACGACGAGGGCGTCGGCACCCTCACCGGCGCGCGCGAGCGCCTCCGCGTTGCCGTGCACATCGGAAACCACGTGAACCCGCACGGTTCCAACTTAGTTGAAGTCTTGGCAAGATCACGGGAGCGGTGGGCAGCCGGCGGGACGGCCGTCCTCCAGCGTCAGCTTGAGGCCCAGTGCGACGGACTTCGCGTCGAGCTGGCGGCGTCGCACCTCGCGGCGGGCGTTGCGCGGCGTGAGCGACCCGGCCGGTGGATCAGCGCGGAGGAAGTAGTGCACAACGGTGCCGTCGAGCACGGGCTCGAGCCAGACCTCCATGGTGCCGACGAGCGCGCCGCCGACCGTCCAGCGCAGACCCTCGTCGCCGCGGTTCGCGTAGACGTCGAGCTCCAGGTCGGGCCAGAACCGCCGCCACGACGAGGGAGCGGCGAACGCGGCGGCGACCACGCCGGGTGGCACCGCCAGGAAAGTCTCGTCAACCACATCGACGCTCGCCATGAGGACAAAAGGTAACGGAAGGGCGTACCGACCTTTGTATCGCCGGAATCACACGCTAAGTTTCCCCACCAGTAACAAAACACCGTACGGAGGTTGACGTGCGCGAGTTCAGCGTCCCCGCCACGGCCGAAGTGGCTCCGGAGGAGAACCTCACCGACATGGTGTGGGCCAACGCGGAGCGCTTCGGCAACGCCGTCAGCTTCCGCAGGCAGGTCGACGGCACCTGGGTGGACATCACGGCGCGTGACTTCGCCGCGCAGGTGATGGCCGTCGCCAAGGGCCTGGTAGCGGCCGGTCTCGAGCTGGGCGACCGGGTCGGCCTGGTCTCCAAGACCCGCTACGAGTGGTCGTTGCTCGACTTCGCCATCTGGGCGGCGGGCGGCGTCGTGGTCCCGATCTACGAGACGTCGTCGGCGGACCAGATCGAGTGGATCCTGTCCGACTCCGGCGCCAAGGCGGTCTTCGTCGAGGCGTCCTCGCACCGCGCGCTGGTCGACGACGTCGTCGGCAAGCTGCCCGAGCTGCGCCACGTGTGGCAGATCGAGGGCTCGGCCGCGGCCGTCGACGAGCTGACGGCGCTGGGCGCCGAGATCACCGACGAGCAGGTGCACGAGCGCCGCGCGCAGGCCAAGGCCGACCACACGGCCACGCTGGTCTACACGTCCGGCACCACCGGCCGTCCCAAGGGCTGCACGCTGACGCACCGCAACCTCGTGGCCGAGGTGCGGTCGGCGCTGTCGCGGTTCCCCGAGATCCTCGCCGCGGGCAACTCGCTGCTGCTGTTCCTGCCGCTCGCGCACATCCTGGCGCGCGCCCTGGCGCTGGCGTGCGTGTACTCGCGCGTGACGCTGGGCCACACCGCGGACGTGAAGAACCTCGTCGACGACCTCGGCCAGTTCCGCCCGACGTTCGTCGTGGCGGTGCCGCGCGTGTTCGAGAAGGTCTACAACGGCGCGAAGCAGAAGGCGCACGCCGGCGGCAAGGGCAAGATCTTCGACGCCGCCGAGGCCACCTCGGTCGCGTACTCGGCCGCGCTCGACAACGGCGGTCCGGGCCTGGGCCTGCGGCTCAAGCACGCGGTGTTCGACAAGCTGGTGTTCGCGAAGCTGCGCGCCGCGCTGGGCGGCCGCGCGGTCGCCGCGGTCTCCGGTGGCGCGCCGCTGGGCGACCGGCTGTCGCACTTCTTCCGCGGCGCGGGCATCCCCGTCTACGAGGGCTACGGCCTGACCGAGACCTCCGCGGCGGCGTGCGTGACGTTCCGCGGCCAGGAGAAGGTCGGCACGGTCGGCCCGCCGGTGCCGGGCACGTCGGTGAGGATCGCCGAGGACGGCGAGATCCTCATCAAGGGCGAGATCGTGTTCACCGGCTACTGGAACAACGAGGCTGCCACCAAGGAGGCCCTCGAGGACGGCTGGTTCCACACCGGGGACATCGGCGAGCTCGACGGCGACGGGTTCCTGAAGATCACGGGCCGCAAGAAGGAGATCATCGTCACCGCCGGTGGCAAGAACGTCTCCCCCGCGCAGCTCGAGGACCGCATCCGGGCGCACCCGCTGATCTCGCAGTGCATGGTCGTCGGCGACAAGCAGCCGTTCATCGGCGCGCTGATCACCATCGACCCGGAGTTCTTCCCGTCGTGGAAGGAGTCGCACGGCAAGCCGGCGTCGGCCGAGGTGCCCGACCTGATCGAGGACGCGGACCTGATCGCCGAGATCCAGGCCGTGGTCGACGAGGCGAACAAGACCGTGTCGAAGGCGGAGGCGATCCGCAAGTTCCGCGTGCTGCCGGTGGACTTCACCGAGGCGGGCGGCGAGATGACGCCGTCGCTGAAGCTGAAGCGGTCGGTCGTGGCGACGACCTACGCGTCGGACATCGACGCGATCTACGCGAAGTAGGTCCGGGAGGTACGCGAAAGGCCCAGGAGCTGAGAGAGAGCTCCTGGGCCTTTCGACCCCCAGCGATCGTGATCCGCGGAGACCTCCGCCGAACCCGAGAAGTTGTCGCCCCGGCCCCCCGACCGGGACGTGGAGAAGATTGCCGTACGGCGCTGACGTTTCGCTGACGCGTCGATGTCACTCCGCGACAGCACGCCCATAGGCTGTCGGGCAGAGGGGATCTTCCGGCGACCACGAGGGGAAGGCGATGGCTCCGGGTCCGCAGTTCCGGCTGCTCGGCCCGATGGAGGTGCGCCTGGACGGCACGCCGGTGGTGCTCCGCGCGGGCAAGCACCGGGCGTTGCTGGCGGCGTTGCTGCTCAGGCCCAACCGCGTCGTCCCGGTGACGGAGCTCGTCGGGCACGTGTGGGGCGACACCCCTCCCGCGCGCACCCGTGGCGCCGTGCAGACGTACGTCATGCGGCTGCGCGCCGCGCTGGGCGACCCGTCGTTGATCCAGACCGCCGCCGACGGCTACCGGATGCGGGTCGACCCGCTGGCCGTGGACGTGCACCGGTTCGCCGACGCGGCGGCGCGGGGACGAGCCGCCGTCGCCTCCGCCGACCTGACCACAGCGCGGAAAGCGTTTGCCGAGGCGTTGGAGCTGTGGCGCGGGCCGGTGCTGTCGGACGTGCCGTCGGAGACGTTGTACGCCGAGCACTCGCCGCGACTGACCGAGCTGCTGATGACGGTGCACGAGCAGCGGGTGGACGTGGAGCTCGCGCTGGGCAACCACGCGGGCATCGTGCCGGAGCTGTTCGCGCTGACCAGGGACCACCCGCTGCGCGAGCGGTTCTGGGCGCAGCTGATGCTCGCGCTGTACCGCGGCAGCAGGCAGGCGGAGGCGCTGGAGGCGTTCCGGCAGCTCGACCGGGCGCTCGACGAGCAGCTGGGCATCGACCCGTCCGCCGAGCTGCGGTCGCTGCACCAGGCGATCCTGGTGGGCGCGCCGGAGCTGGCCGCGCCGGTGGCCTCGCGGCTGCCGGAACGGGCGCCGGCCCCGCTGCGGCTGCCGGACGACATCGCGGACTTCACCGGCCGCGCCCGGCACGTCGAGCGGGTCTCGGGCCTGCTCACGGGCGGGTCGGTGCCGATCGTGACGCTGGCGGGACCGCCGGGCGTGGGCAAGACGACGCTGGCGGTGCACGTGGCGCACCTGCTGCGGGACCGGTTCCCCGACGGGCGGCTGTACGTCGACCTGCGCGGGTACGCGCTGGGGCCGCCGGTCGACGGGGTGGACGTGCTGTCGCGGTTCCTGCGGGCGCTCGGGGTGCCGCCGGACGAGATCCCGGCGGACGCGGACGAGCAGAGCACGGTGCTGCGGTCGTTGCTGGCGGGCCGGCGGATGCTGCTGGTGCTGGACAACGCCTCCGCGCCGGACCAGGTGCGGCCGCTGCTGCCGGGGACGTCGTCGTGCCGGGTGATCGTGACGTCGCGCGACGACCTGCGCGGGTTGATCGCGATGAACGGCGCGCGGACCGTGCCGGTGGACGTGTTCCCGCCCGCGGAGTCGGCCGCGCTGCTGTCGTCGCTGCTCGGACCGGGTGACCACGCCGAGCTGGCGGAGCGGTGCGGGCACCTGCCGCTGGCGTTGCGGGTGGCGGCGGCGTACCTGGCCGGGCGCGGCGACGTGACGATCCCGGGCTCGCCGATCGAGCTGGCCTCCGCCGCCCTGCCGCCCGCGCCGCGCCGGTTGTTCCGGCTGCTGTCGGTCGTGCCCGGCCCGGACTTCACGGCGGAGGCGGCCTCGGCGCTGGCCGACGTGGACGCCGAGGGCCTGCTGACGGTGCTGGAGATCGCGCGCCTGGTGGTGTCCTCCGGGCCGGGCCGCTACCGGTTGCACGACGAGCTGGTGCGCTACGCCGCCGCGTTGTGCGAGGAGGCGGACAGCCCTGCCGAGCAGGACCTGGCCTGGACCGCGCTGCTGCACCACTACCTGCGCGGCGTCGAACGGTGCGCGGAGCTGCTCTACCCCGGCATCGTGCGGCTGCCGACGTCCCCGGCCGGTCCGGTCCCGCGGATCGCCGGCGCCGCGGAGGCCCTGGTGTGGCTCGACGCGGAACGCCCGAACCTGGCCGCCGCCATCCGGCACGCCGCCGAGCACGGCCCGGCCCCGCTGGCGTGGCAGCTGGCCGACGCGCTGCGCGGCTACCTGTGGATCGGCCAGCACGTCGGCGAGTGGCTCGCGACCGCCCGCCACGCCCTCGCCGCGGCGCAGGCGGCGGAGCACCGCCCGGCCGAAGCCGCGATGCACGCCAACCTCGGCACCCTCTACCTGCGGCTCGGCGAGTACGCGCTGTCGGTCGAGCACCACGACCACGCGATCGAGCTGTACCGCGCGCTCGGCGACGAGGACGCCGAGGCGAGCGTGCTGAACAACCTCAGCCTCGTGCACCGCCGCTCGGGAGAGCTGGGCCTCGCCAGGGAGGCACTGGTCCGCTGCCTGGCGATGCTGCACTCGGCCGACAGCGTCAGCACCGGCCTGTACAACCTCGGCCAGCTCGCCATCGAGCTCGGCGACGTCGACGGCGCCGTCGAGCACTTCTCCCAGGCACTGGCCCTCGCCCCGAACGCCGACAGCCACGCCTACCTGGGCATGGCGCTGCGCCTGCAGGGCCGCCTGGCCGAGGCCCGCGCCCACCTCGACCGCGCGCTGGACCTCGGCAACGTGCCCGCCGGTGACGCCGAGGCCCTCGACAACCTGGCCGCCGTCGAGCTGGCGGAGAGCAACCCGGAGGCGGCGCTGGCGTTCGCCTCCCGCGCCCTGTCGCTGGTGGCGGACGGCGGCGACGCGCAGGTGGCGACGGCGGTCCGGATCACGCTCGGCGAGGTGCGCCGGGCCATGGCCGAGCCGGAGGCTGCGGTGGCGCTGTTCGAGCAGGCCCTGGCCACGGCCCGGCGGATCGGCTACGCCTCCGGCGAGGTCCGGGCGTTGATCAGCCTGGCCGTGGTGCTGGGTGAGCTCGCCCGGTCTGCCGAGTCGCGGGCCGCTGCGGACGAGGCCGTGCGGCGGAGCGCCGAGCTGGGGTTGCGGGCGCTGGAGAACCGGGCCCGCGAGCTGGCCTGACGCACCCGCGATATCCGATATATCGCATACCGGCACCTCGGATGAGCGGCGATATATCGCATACGGGCCAGGCCCAGCCGCGAATGACAACGTTGTCTTCGAGCCGCCGATATCCAATACATCACATACCGGCTTGTCCGACGAGGAGCCGCGATATATCGCGTACTGGATATCGCGTACTGGATATCGGTGCGGTGGCCTTCGTCAGCCGATCAGGCCTTCGAGGCGGTGTGCGAGCTGGTCCCACCGCCAGTGGTCGCTCACCCACTCCCGCCCGGCGCGGCCCATCTTCGCGGCCATCTCCGGGTCGGCGAGCAGCGCGCCGACCTTCGCGGCGACGTCCTCGACGTCGAGCCCGTCGACGATGTTGCCCGTGGTGCCGTTCAGCACGGTCTCGGGTGCGCCGCCGGACCGGCCGGCCACCACGGGCAGGCCCGTCGCCGAGGCCTCCAGGTAGACGATGCCGAGGCCTTCGACGTCGAGGCCGCGGCCGCGGGTGCGGCACGGCATCGCGAACACGTCACCGGCGTTGTAGTGCGCGGGCAGCTCTTCCCACGGCACGGATCCGGTCAGGACCACGTCGCGGTTGCCGGCGGCCAGCTTCTCCAGCGTGCCGCGGTACGGGCCGCCGCCGACGATCAGCAACGCGGCGTCCGGCACCGCGCGCTGGATCAGCGGCAGCGCGTGGATCAGGACGTCCTGGCCCTTGCGCGGCACCAGCCGCGACACGCACACGATGACGGGCCGGTCGCCCAGGCCGTGACGGCGGCGGATCTCGGCGCGCGCGGCCGGGTCCGGGCGGTACAGCTCGGTGTCCACACCGGACGGCAGGTGTTCCAGTGCCGCCATCGCGCCGAACGCCGCCGCGAAGCGCGACCGCGTGTACTTGCTGACGTACGTGACGACGTCCACACCGGACCCGATGGCCCGCAAAGCCTGCCGCGCCACCGGCAACATCGACCAGCCGACCTCGTGCCCGTGCGTCGAGGCCACCGCGCGGCTCAGGCCGAGTGACGGCGCCAGCAACGCCAGCGGCGCCGCGGCGCCGAACCACGCCGCCTCGCACGACTCGGCGCGGGCGATGTCACGAGCGCGCGCGAGGACGTCCGGCGTCGGCAACATCAACGACGTGGGGTGCCTCACCACCGGGAACGGCTGACGTGCGTCGAACTCCTCGGCGCCCTTCCACTTCGGCGCGTACACGACGAGGGAGTCCGCGGGCAGCCGTGTCGCCAGAGCGTGCAGGTAGGACTGGATGCCACCGGGGCGGGGCGGGAAGTCGTTGGTCACCAGCAAGGTTCGGCGCACGGGCCAACGCTATCCGATGCTCGTCCGCAGAAACGCGCGCCAGCCCGCGACGTCGACGTCGTCCAGGTCGGCCGCGGACATCGACGCGTGCTGGAGGAAGAAGTCGACGACGCCGTGCTCGCCCAGCGCCGACTCCAGGTAGACCATGATCGAGTAGGCCTGCTGGTAGGCGAGGTCGCGCCCCGGTCCGCCGAAGTCGGTCGGCAGCGCCGTGACGTCCGGGGTGAGGGCCGGCGCGGCTTGGCGCAGCGAGAGCCCCAGGCCGTGGAACGCCACCCAGTCCGCGAACCCCTCCACCAGCCACAGCGGGGCGGAGTCCGAGGTGAGGTCGCGGGTCGCCACGTGCGTGATCTCGTGGCGCAGCAGCACGCGCAGTTCGAGATCCGACAACGCCGCCGCACGGGTCCGGTTGAGGACCACGCGCTGGCCGGCCCCGTCGCGGATCGCGATCCCGGCCATGTCCGCGAACGCCGGTCCGACGAGCGCCACCAGCTCCCGGTCCGACGCCGGCACGACGACCTCGACGCGCTGGACCCAGGAGACCTTCCCCGGACTGATATCCAATATATCGGCGACCCCGCGGACGGACTCGTCCAGCACCGCCGACGCCCTTGTCGCCAGCGCGCTGTCGCAGGAACTGCTGGTCACCGTGCCCGACGACGTCGTCAGCACGGTCTTCTCGCACTGCGCGCTCTCGACCGGCCGCTGTTCGACGGGACGGGTGGCGACGGTCAGGCCGAGCAGGAACGTCAGGGCGACCGTGATCGCCAGCAACGTCCGGAGGTGCTTCACCGGCGCAACGCTAGCCCTCGATGCGCCGGATGACCGCGATCGGCCCGATGGCGTCGATGGGCGCGATCTTCACCGGCTGCCCCTCGGTGGAGGCGTGCACGGCACGGCCGTTGTCGACGGCCAGGGCGACGTGCGAGCGGCTCGTGTAGTAGACGATCAGGTCACCGGCGCGGACCTCGCCGCGCCCCACCGGACGCCCGACCGAGGCCTGTCCCCCGGACGTGCGCGGGATCGAGACCCCGGCCGCCGCGTAGGCCTTCATCGTCAGCCCGGCGCAGTCCCACGACCGCGGCCCGGTGCCGCCGTAGAGGTAGTCGTCGCCGCGCCGCGCCAGCGCGAACGCGAGGGCGAGCCCGGCCACCCCGGAGGGCACGCCGACCGCCGACCGGTCGCCCGGATCGCTCAGCTTCGCGGCGACGGGAGCGGGCAACCGCGTCAGCGCCGAACGCACCTGGTCGATCTGGGTCTGCAACGCGGACTTGCGCCCGTCGAGGTCCGCCTTGAGCTGCTCGGCCGACGTGGCGGCCTCGGCGGCGCGGGCACGGGCGGTCTCCGCCACCTGGTGCGCCTGCCGGGCCTTCTCCACCGCGCCGGACAGCCGCGCCAGCGACTCGGCCCTGTCGGTGGCGAGGATCCGCATCATCTCCAGGCGGTTCAGGAAGTCCTGCTGCGAGTCGGCGACGAGCAGCGCCGACAGCTGGTTGAACCGGGCGCCCTCGAACGACGCCTGGGTGATGAGGTCGACCTGGCCGCGGAAGTCGTTCTCGTCGGCCTTGGCCTGCCGCTCGATCTGCTGCGCGGCCGCGACGGTCGCGCTCGCGCGGTCGAGCTCGGCGCGGCGCTGGACGAGGTCCTCCTGCGCGCGCAGCACTTCCTCGTTGAGCTTGGTGGCCTGCGCTGTCAGGTCCGCGTACGCGCGCGCCGGATCAGCCGGCTGGGCGGCTAACGACACCGCCGGGGTGACCGAGAGCAGCACGACGAGAGCCAGGAAACCACGGGTGAGCTTGAGCGACATGAGGTCGCCGATCCCCTTCGCCAGAACCGAAACCGCCAAGATCGACGGCGTCAGGCTACCGGGTGATCAAACACGCCCGAGACGGGCCAGCAACACGGCCGACGGCACCGGGTGCGCGCCACGACGGCGCACCGAGTCCGCGACCGCGCGATCCGACGTCACCACCACCACGGGCCGCCCCTCGGGCTCCGCGGTGACCAGCGCGCGGATCACGTCATCAGCGAGAACACCGGGATCGCTGAAGAGCACGCGCACGCCACGAGGGGCCGCCGCCGGCACGGCCACCACCCCTGCGCCGTCGAACACCAACGTGACTTCGGCGCCCGTGCGCGCGGCGAGCACCGCCAGCTGGTGCACGAGCCGGTCGCGCTGGTCCGACAGGGACAGTTCCGGGTAGCCGGTCTTCGTGACGTTGTAGCCGTCCACCACGAGGTGCACCGCCGGCAACGCCAGCAACCGGTCGAGCGCCGCCGGGTCCTCGACGCGCCCCACGGTCCCCTGCGACGCGCTGGCACCCCGCACGAGGTCGGCCGGGCGGGGACCGGAGCCGCCGAGGGCGAGCTCGCGGCGCAGTCCCGTCACGGCACCGTCGAGGGTGTCGACGAGCAACGCGAGCCGCACCTCGTCGGCCTGCCGGGCCTCGCGGGCGGACTGGCGGGCCACCTCGGCGTCCGCGATGGCCCGCTGCGCCTTGCCGCGTTCGGTCTCCGCGCGTTCGCGCTCGCGGTCGCGTTCGGCGGTGATGCGCTTGACCTCGTCGGCGGCGCGCACCTGGACCTTGTCCGCCTCGGCGGCGGCGGCCTCGGCGGCGTCCTTGGCCTCGCGCAGCTTCACGCCCTGCTCGCGCAACCGCTTGCGCAGGCGTTCGAGCTCGACCTCGGCGTCGGCGCGAACGCGTTCGGCGGCGTTGCCGAGCTGGCTGCGTTCGGCCCGCAGCCGTTCCAGCTCGCTCTCCATCCGCTCCGCGCGCACGACGGCCGCGTCGCGTTCGGCCCGCAGCGTCGCGTCGCCCACGCGCCGCGACACCAGCTCCACGTAGTGCGGGGCGACCTCGTCGCCGGTCAGCACCGCCGCGGCGGCCGCCGTCACCGGGTCCGGCGCGGTCACCTCCAGCGTCGACGGCCGGTTCTTGCGCAGCCACTCCACGACGGCGGTGCGGAAGTTCGCGGAGTCCCGCAGCCCCGCCACGACCTGCGCCCCGCCCAGCCGCGCGCGTTTGGTCGGCGCGAACTTCGCCACCGGACGCAGCTGCTGCGGCACGTCGACCTTCGCCATCTCGCCCAGCGCGTCCGCGCCCAGCTCCGCGAGCCTCACCCGCAGCGGCTCCGGCAGAGCCGACCAGTCCACAGCGGACTCGGCGACGGCCTCGTCCGCGGACTCACCCGCCTCGTCGGCGGGCTGGTCGGTCGCGGGCTCGGGCATCGGGTCGGACACCCCCACAGGCTAGAGCCCCCGCGCTCGAGCAGCGCACGGACATCTCCGCCCGTGGGAACAACGATCAGGACAAGATCACCCCACACCACTCCAATGGAGCAGCCGCAGGTCAAGGCGCCCGGGAGGAGCACCGCCGAAAATTGTCAGACCCCGCCGCTACCGTCAGCGCCGTGACCGGACAACTGTCCTTCGACGAGCTCGGGACGCCCCTGCGCGACACGACCTTCGTCGTCTTCGACCTGGAGACGACGGGCGGCAGCGCCGAGGAGGACGCCGTCACCGAGATCGGCGCGGTGAAGATCCGGGCGGGCCAGGTGCTCGGCGAGTTCGGCACGCTCGTCGACCCCGAACGGGGCATCCCGCCGATGGTCGCGCAGCTGACCGGCATCACGCAGCTGATGGTCACGGGCGCGCCGACCATGCGGACGGTGCTGCCCGCGTTCCTGGAGTTCGCCGAGGGCGCGGTGCTGGTGGCGCACAACTCGGGCTTCGACGTCGGCTTCATGAAGGCGGCGTGCGAGCGCCACGGCTACCGCTGGCCGAAACCGGCCGTGGTGTGCACGGTCAAGCTGGCGCGGCGCGTGCTGAGCCGCGACGAGGCCCCGTCGTGCCGCCTGTCCGCGCTCTCCGACCTCTTCCGCACGGAGACCAAGCCCACGCACCGCGCGCTGGCCGACGCCCGCACGACCGTCGAGGTGCTGCACGCCCTGCTGGAGCGGGTCGGCAACGTCGGCGTGCACTCCCTGGAGGAGCTGCTGGCCTACCTGCCGGAGGTCACCCCGGAACAGCGCCGCAAGCGCTCCCTCGCCTCCCACCTGCCGTCCCGGCCCGGCGTCTACCTCTTCCGCGGCCCGAAGGAGGAGGTCCTCTACGTCGGCACGGCCTCGGACCTGCGCCGCCGGGTCCGGCAGTACTTCACCGCCAGCGAGGGCCGCCGCAGGCTGCGCGAGATGGTCGCGCTCGCGGTGCGCGTCGACGCCGTCGAGTGCGCCCACCCGCTCGAGGCCGAGGTGCGCGAGCTCCGCCTCTTGCGCGCGCACCGTCCCGCCTACAACCGCCGCTCCAAGAACCCGCACCACGCGTGGTGGCTGGTCCTGACCGAGGAGCCGTTTCCCCGCATCTCGCTGGTCAGGACCCCCAAGGACGGTGCGCTGGGCCCGTTCCGCACCCGCCAGGCAGCGGAGTCGGTGGCGGACGCCCTGCTGGACGCCGTCCCGCTGCGCTCCTGCAAGATCAAGATCTCGGCCACGAACCAGCGCGCCTCCCCCTGCGCCCTGGCGGAGCTGGGCCGCTGCCAGGCCCCGTGCGCGGGCCACCAGAGCGTCGACGAGTACGCCCCCGCGGTCGTCGCGGTGCAGGACCTGGTGATCGGCCGCAGCGCCGACCCGCTGCGCATCCTGATCGACCAGCTGGGCGGCCTGGTCTCGGCGGAACGGTTCGAGGAGGCCGCCCGCCGCCGCGACCGCCTCGCGGGCCTGGTCCGCTCCCTCGACAGGGCCCAGCGCCTCGCTGCCCTGGCCGCGCTGCCGCAGCTCGTGGCGGCCCGCCCGGACCGTGAGGGCGGCTGGCAGTTCTCCGTGGTCCGCTACGGCCGCCTGGCCTCCGCGGGCGTCGCTCCCCGCGGCACCCGCCCGATGCCGGTGGTGGACGCGCTCGTCGCCTCTGCGGAGACCGTGGTGCCGACGGCCGGCCCGTTACGTGGCGCACCCCCCGAGGAGACCGGCGTGGTCCTGCGCTGGCTCGACCAGCCGGGCACCCGCCTCGTGTACGCGGACGAACCCTGGTCCTCCCCCGCGGGCGCCGCCGCGGCCTGGGTCCCGTGGGCGGAGCAGGCCGCCGGGGCACGCCCGATCCACGACCACTGGAACTGAAGCCGCCGACCCACGCCCGCGATCACCGGGTAGGGCAGACTACGGGTGCTCGAGACATCTGAGACCCGAGGAGGACGCCGTGGTCACCGCCATCGTGCTGATCCAGGCCGCCGCCGAACGCATTCCCGAGGCCGCGCAGGAGATCGCCGACATCGACGGAGTCACGGAGGTGTACTCCTGCGCGGGCGACGTCGACCTGATCGCGCTGGTGCGCGTCAGCAAGCACGAGGACCTCGCCGCCCTCGTCCCCGGCAAGATCAGCAAGGTCGCGGGCGTGCTCAACACCGACACGCACATCGCGTTCCGCAGCTACTCGAAGCGCGACGACGAGGCGGCGTTCGCCATCGGCCTCGACGACGCCCAGTAGGACCCCGGACACACCGAAAGGCCCCCGTGGAAGCTCCACGGGGGCCTTTCGCGGTTCTGCGGGATCAGGCCTTCGGGTCGGACGGCTTGCCCGCCAGCTCACCCGTCTTGTTCTCGGCGCTGATCTCCTCGGAGATGTGCCTCTTCGCGCGCGCGTTCTCCAGGGCCACGGTCTCCTCGACCGGGTCCGGCGACCACGTGCTGCCGACGACCGGGTGACCGGCCGAGCCGAGCTTGTTCATCTTCTTCGGCACCGACGCGCCCTGGTAGGCGAGCGGGATCGGGTGGCCGTGGTCGTCCACCGGGCCGAGCGGCTGGTGGATCTCGATGAACTCGCCGTGGGGCAGGCGCTTGATGATGCCGGTCTCGACACCGTGCTCGAGCACCTCGCGGTCACCGCGCTGCAGGCCGAGGCAGACGCGGTACGAGATGAAGTACGCGATCGGCGGCAGGACCAGCATGCCGATCCGGCCCATCCACGTCGTCAGGTTCAACGAGATGTCGAACTGGTAGGCGAAGATGTCGTTCGCGCCCATGAGCAGCAGGACCATGAAGTACGTGATCGCCATCCAGCCCAGCGAGGTGCGGACGGGAACGTCACGCGGGCGCTGCAGCAGGTTGTGGTGCGCGTAGTCCTTGGTCATCCTGCGCTCGATCCACGGGTACGCCGCCGCGATGCCGGTCAGCAACGGCAGACCGAGGATGAACGGCAGGAACGGCGCCGGGATCGTGTAGTTGCCCAGGTAGAACTCCCAGGCCGGCCAGATGCGGACCAGGCCGTCGGTCCAGCCCATGTACCAGTCGGGCTGCGAACCGGCGGAGACCTGCGCCGGGTTGTACGGGCCGATGTTCCAGATCGGGTTGATCTGGAAGACGCCACCCATGATCGCGATGACACCGACGACGATGGCGAAGAAGCCACCGCCCTTGGCGGCGAACACCGGCATGATGCGGACGCCGACGACGTTGGTCTCCTTGCGGCCCACGCCCGGGAACTGCGTGTGCTTCTGGTACCAGACCAGCGCGAGGTGCGCCGCGATCAGGCCGAGGATGATGGCCGGGATCAGCAGGATGTGCGCGGTGTAGAGCAGCGGGATGATGTCCGTGCCGGGGAACTCCCCGCCGAACATCAGCCAGTTCAGCCAGGTGCCGATGACCGGGAACGAGATCAGCAGCGCCGCCATGACGCGCAGGCCCGTGCCGGAGAGCAGGTCGTCCGGCAGGGAGTAGCCGAGGAAGCCCTCGATCGCGCCGAGCATGAACAGCACGATGCCGATGACCCAGTTGATCTCACGCGGCTTGCGGAACGCGCCGGTGAAGAAGATCCGGAACATGTGGACGACGATCGCGCCCATGAACAGCAGTGCCGCCCAGTGGTGCACCTGGCGGACGAACAGGCCGCCGCGCGTCTCGAACGAGATGTCGAGAGTGGACGCGAACGCCCGGGACATCTCGATGCCGCGCAGGTTCTCGAACGCGCCGTTGTAGGTGACCTCGGTCATCGACGGGTCGAAGAACAGCGCCAGGTACGTGCCCGACAGCAGCAGCACGATGAAGCTGTACAGCGCGATCTCACCGAGCAGGAACGACCAGTGCGTCGGAAAGACCTTGTTCAGCTGTTTGCGCAGGCCAGAGGCTGCGTGGAACCTCTCGTCGGCAGCGTTGGCCGCCGCTCCGGCGACGCGCGCGGCCGCGTTGGCCGGCTTCGTCGGCGTGGTGATGGCACTCATGACTTCCGCTCCCAGAACGCCGGACCCACAGCCTCGATGAAGTCACTGCGGGCTACCAAGTATCCCTCTTCGTCCACAGTGATCGGAAGCTGCGGAAGAGGACGGGTCGCCGGGCCGAAGCGCGGCTTGGCGTATTCGAACACGTCGAACTGCGACTGGTGGCACGGGCAGAGCAGCAGACCGGTCTGCTGCTCGAACAGCGACGTCGGGCAACCCAGGTGCGTGCAGATCTTCGAGTACGCGTACAGGTCACCGTAGTTGAAGTCCTCCTGGCCCGCACGCTTGGTGATGGCCTGGTTCGGCCGCATGCGGATGAGCATGACCGGCGCGTCGGACCGCTTGAGGGCCGCCACGAGGGCGTGCTCGTCGTTCCGCTCGGACTCGCGGAACGGGAAGACCGTCTCGAAGCCGCCGGGCTCGACGTCCTCGGGACGCACCAGGGAGACCTCGTGGAAGTCACCGGTGTGGCGGCGGAGGTAGACCTTCTCGCCCTTTTCGGCCTTCCAGCCGGTGTGCCACAGCGAGTTCTTGGTCTCGCTGTCGGCGTGCGGGTTCTTGATGAGCGCGCCCAGCGGGACGGCCGCCACGCCCAGGCCCAGCACGCCGGCGCCGAGGCCCGCGGTGCGCTTGATCAGGCTGCGCCGGCCGATGCCGCTGCGCGCACCGGCGTCGGAGAGCTCGGCGACCAGGGTGGCGCGGTCGACCTCGGTGGACGAACCGTCGTGGCGCTGCTGCACCGCGAGCTCGTCCGGGATGAACTTCTTCGTGTAGAGCAGCGCGCCGACGCCCAGACCCACCACCGACAGGCCCAGGAACAGGCCGATCAGCGGGTTGTACAGGTTGTGCAGGAAGTGGCCGCTCTCGTTCGAGGGGGACTCGTACTCCCACGGCCAGAACAGGAACACGCCGAGGAAGGCGAGACCCGACAGCGCGGAGATCGCGAACCACAGCGCGACCACGCGCTGCGCACGACGCTCGGCGCGGGTGCCGGGGACCGGCCACTTGTCCTCGTAGTGGACGAGCTCGACGCCGTCCATCTTCGTGCCGAGCTTGACGAGGTCGTCCCGGCTCATCTCCGCGAGCTCTGCCTCGCTGGGCAGCTCGACCGGCTTGTCGCCGCTCATGCCTTGGCTCCGATCCAGAGGGTCACGCCGATGAGCGCGGCGATCCCCACGATGAACGCGATCAATCCCTCGGACACGGGTCCGAAGCCGCCAAGGGCGTTGCCGCCGGAGTTGTTGTTCCCGTCGGTCACCGACTTGACGTACGCGATGATGTCCTTCTTCTCCTCCGGCGTGAGCTGCCGCTCGCCGAACTTCGGCATGTTCTGCGGGCCGCTCAGCATCGCCGTGTAGATCTGCTCCTCGGCCACCCCGTCGAGCGCCGGCGCGAACTTGCCGGACGACAGCGCGCCACCACGACCCGTGAAGTTGTGGCAGCTGGCGCAGTTGAGGCGGAAGAGCTCGCCACCGCGCGCCGGGTTGTCGCCGCGCAGGGCCTCACCGGACTCGGAGGGCTTCTTCGGGCCCTCGCCGCCGTTCGCGGTGATGTAGGCCATCAGCGCGTTGATCTCCTCAGGGGAGAGCTTCGCGGGCTTGCGGGTGGCCTGGGCCTCCTGCCGCGCCATGGGCATGCGGCCGGAGGAAGTCTGGAAGTAGACCGCGGCGTCGCCGACGCCGACGAGGCTCGGCCCGCGGTCCTTCACACCTTCGAGAGACTTGCCGTGGCAGCTCAGGCAGGTGTTCAGGTAGATCTGCTCGCCCTGGCGGACCAGGGCGTCCTCCTGCTGCGCCTGAGCGGTCTGCGCCTGGGGCGCGAAGGCGGCGAACAGCATGCCGGCGCTCAGCAGGCCGAAGCCCAGTGCGAGCAGTCCGGCGACCCGGCGGCGCAGCTTGGTGCGGGCGCCGCGGGGGCGTTTCGTCGTGGTGGTCATGGTGTGCGGCAACCCTTGCTGTCAGTTCGGGAGCTCGTGGCTTTGCTGTGTGCCGGGCTGGGTCAGGGCACGATGTAGATGACGGCGAACAGACCGATCCACACGACGTCGACGAAGTGCCAGTAGTACGACACGACGATCGCCGAGGTGGCCTGCGCCGGCGTGAACTTGCTGAGCTTCGTCCGGATCAACAGGTAGACGAACGCGATCAGACCGCCGATGACGTGCAGGCCGTGGAAGCCCGTCGTCAGGAAGAAGACGGTGCCGTAGGCGGACGACGGGATCGTCGTGCCCTCCTCGACGAGGGTGATGTACTCACCCGCCTGGCCGCCGACGAAGATCGCTCCCATGATCAGCGTCACGATGTACCAGCGACGCAGGCCGAAGACGTCACCCCGCTCCGCCGCGAACACGCCCCACTGGCACGTGAAGGACGACGCGACCAGGATGATCGTGAAGACCGACGCGTAGGGGACGTTCAGGTGCGTGGGAGCTGGGGGCCAGGCCCCCGTGTCGTTCTGGGCCTTCACCGTGAAGAACATGGCGAAGAGGCCAGCGAAGAACATGAGCTCGCTGGACAGCCAGACGATCGTGCCGACGCTGACCATGTTCGGGCGGTTCAGCGAGTGCACGCGCTGGCCGATTGAAGGCGCTGCCGTGGTCACGAGCAGCATTATTGCTTGCGCTTTTTCGGCTCGCCCATCGGGTCCTGGGCGGATCATGGGTCGGCTGGGTCACAGAGCGCGTGAACGTGGAGGAGATCCGGGGATGGGCTTGCTGGGCCGGTTGCGGGAACTGCTGCGCGGGGAGGCCGGACCGCAGCTGTCCGTCGACGACCCGGACCTCGTCGTCGTGGTGGAGGCGTTCGACCTCGTGGAGGCCGACTCGGCCGCCCTGGCGCGGTCGCCGCGGTGGCGCGCCGACGAGCCGGCGGTGCTCCGGCACCACCTCCGCATCCCCGCTGACCAGGTGGAACGTGCGCGCGAGCTGCTCACACCGGACGGCTGGGTGCTCGTCGAGGGAGAGGTGTCGCACGCGAGCAGGGTGCAGAAGCTGGACGCCCTGCACTGCGCGCAGGAGCGCTCGCGGATGGCGTCGCTGGCGCAGCGGCTGGGCGGCGACGCCCTGGGGTGGGACGCCCTGCAACCACCACCGGCGGCCGCCCGATAGCATCGCGGCGACCTTGGTCACTTTTCCGGGGTCGCCTGGTGTGGACCGCAGTCGGCAAGTCGCAGCGGAGGATCGAGAGATGAGCACGCAGACCACGAAGATCCTGGTGTTCAGCCACCGGCCCGAGGTGCGTGAGACGATCATCACTGCCGTCGGCCGCCGTCCGGCCCCCGACCTGCCGCGCGTGGACTACGTCGAGGTCGGTGCCATTGCCGACGTGCTCTACGAGGTCGACAACGGCACCGTCGATCTGCTGATCCTCGACGGCGAGGCGCAGCCGACCGGCGGCATGGGCCTGTCCCGCCAGCTCAAGGACGAGATCGCGAACTGCCCGCCGGTCGTGGTCGCGGTGCGCCGCAAGGACGACCGCTGGCTCGCGACGTGGTCGCAGGCCGACGCGGTGCTGGTGCACCCGCTCGACCCGCTGGCCGCCGCCGAGACCGTGGCCGAGGTGCTGCGGGGCTCGGCTGTTCCCGTCGTCAAGGGCTGAGCCCGGCATGGGCGAACGGACCTGGCCGTCACTGCTCAACCGCCTGCTCGACGGCGTCGACCTGACCGCCGACGACACCGCCTGGGGCATGGACCGGGTGATGTCGGGCGAGGCGACCCCGGCGCAGATCTCGGCGTTCATCGTCGCGCTGCGCGCCAAGGGCGAGACGCCGGAGGAGGTCGACGGCCTCGCGACGATGATGCTCACCCACGCGCGCCGCTTCACCGTGGACGTGCGGGCGACCGACATCGTGGGCACCGGGGGCGATCATTCCGGTTCGGTGAACATTTCGACGATGGCCGCGATCGTGACGGCCGCGGCGGGCGTCCCGGTGGTCAAGCACGGCAACCGCGCGGCGTCGTCGCAGTGCGGCACGGCGGACGTGCTGGAGGCACTGGGCGTCGCCATCGACCTGCCGCCGGAGGGCGTGCAGGCCACCGTGCGCGAGCTGGGCGTCGGCTTCTGCTTCGCGCCGGTGTTCCACCCCGGCTTCCGGCACGCGGGTCCCGTGCGGCGCGAGATCGGCATCCCGACCTCGTTCAACCTGCTCGGGCCGCTGACCAACCCGGCGCAGCCGACCGTCGGCCTGATCGGCTGCGCGCGGGCGGCCGCGGCGCCGCTGATCGCCGGCGTGTTCGCGCGCCGCAACCACACCGCCCTGGTCGTGCGGGGTGACGACGGTCTCGACGAGATCACCACGACCACGACCACGTCCGCCTGGCTGGCCCAGGACGGCGTGGTGCGCACGGAGACGATCGACCCGGCGGTGCTGGGCGTGAAGCCCGCGCGCGAGGAGGACCTGAAGGGCGGCGACGCCTCCGTCAACGCCCAGGTGGTCCGCGACCTGGTGGCCGGCAGGACGGGTTCGGTGCGCGACGCGGTGCTGGTGAACGCGGCCGGCGCCATCGCGGCGCACGCCGGGTTCTCCGACGACCTGCACGCCGACCTGACGGCCTCGCTGAGCCGCGCGGCGGACGCCGTGGACTCAGGCAAGGCGGCGGCACTGCTGAGCCGCTGGGTGGAGCTCTCACAGTCCCTGAAGGGCTAGCGACGGGTGGGTGCGGCGAGGCCCGTGCCCACCCACTCGGGGCGGCTCCCCGTGAACTCCTCGTTTCCGGCGCCTCGTTCGCGCGGCTCGTCCCCGGTGACCGCGTCCGCCTGTTTCGCCCCGGACGCCCGAGTCGTGACCGGTGCCCGGCGTCTCTTTCGTCACACCTCGTCATCGACGGGTGACCCAGGCCGCACGACCGCCTCATGGGCGTAGTCCGAGCGAGTGATCGGGCGGAGATGCGCACCACGTGGCAACCTCGTGGCAATCCTCACCTGGAATGCTGTGGGCATGGTCCTCTACCCGGTGATGAAGCACGTCGTCGCGCGCGCAGCCCGTCTCGTCTACCGCCCGGTGGTCGACGGTCTGGAGAACATCCCCACCGACGGCCCCGTCATCCTGGCGGCCAACCACCTCAGCTTCATCGACAGCGTCGTGATCCCGATGGTCGTGCCGCGGCGCGTGTCGTTCCTCGCGAAGGCGGAGTACTTCACGGGCACCGGCGTGAAGGGCTCGCTGTCGCGCTGGTTCTTCTCCTCGCTCGGCCACGTGCCGGTGCACCGCGGCAAGGGCCGCGACGCCCGCGCCGCGCTCGACACGGCCGCCGAGATCCTCGCCCGCGGTGACGCCTTCGCCATCTACCCCGAGGGCACGCGTTCGCTCGACGGCATGCTCCACCGCGGCCGCACGGGCGTCGCCCGCATGGCGCTGGAGTCCGGGGCGCCGGTCATCCCGGTCGGCATCATCGGCACGGACAAGGTCCAGCCGGTCGGCAGCAGGTTCCCCAAGGTCGTGCCGGTGACCGTCCGCTTCGGCGAGCCGCTCGACTTCAGCCGCTACGACGGCATGCAGGAGTCGCTGCCCGTGCTCCGCAGCGTCACCGACGAGATCATCTACCGCATCCTCGACCTGAGCGGCCAGGAGTACGTCGACGCGTACCAGAAGACGCCGGAGAAGGTCACCGCCGCCGCGTAGCCCCGCCTGGGACCAGCTGAAAGGGCCCTCCACGCCGACACGGTGTGGAGGGCCCTTTCGCATGCGATGTGCGATATACCAGGCCGCACTTCGGTCAAATATCCGATATGCGATACATCGGTTTCGAAGATCGATATCCGATATGCGATATGTCACATGTCGGATATCGGTTCCGGAAAACGACTGAGGCCCCCTCCGTGAAGGAGAGGGCCTCGGCGAAATCCGGTATATCGGATATCAGTCGTGGTTCGGGCCGGTGTGGTACTCGAACACCAGGCCGCCGACCGCGATCAGCACGAGGATGACGGCGATCACCAGCAGCCACACGTGCCAGAACGCCACCGCGACACCCGTGGTCGCCGCCGCGGCCGCGAGGCCGACCGGCCAGTACGAGCCCGGGCTGAAGAAGCCCAGCTCACCGGCGCCGTCGGAGACCTCGGCGTCCGGGTTGTCCTCCGGCCGCACCTCGATGCGGCGGGCGACGAACCGGAAGTAGGTGCCGGAGATGAGGGCCAGGCCGCCGGTCAGGGCGAGCGCCACCGTGCCGGTGGGCTCGACGTGGCCGGTCGCCGCGTGCGTCCAGTAGCCGTAGACGACGGCCATCAGGAACGAGAAGGCCATCACCAGGTCGAATACGCGAGCTTCGATCTTCATCGCGGGGCGTGTCCCTACTTCTGACCCGCGCCGGAGGCCTCGCGGGCCGTCCGGTCGGTGTTGAACGGGGTGGTCGTGGTGGCCAGCGGAGCGCAGAGCTCGCCGCAGTTGACCTGCGAGAGAGCCTCAGCCGTGGTGTACGGCTTGCCCGTCTTGGAGTTCACTTCCTTGCGCAGCTCGATGTACTTCTCGAAGTCGGCCTCTTCCAGGGCGCGGACCTCGAAGTTCATCACCGCGTGGTACGAGCCGCAGAGCTCGGCGCAGCGGCCGACGAACGCACCCGGACGGTCGATCTGGTCGATCTGGAAGACGTTGTCCTGGTTGTTCTTCTCCGGCAGCGGGAAGACGTCCCGCTTGAAGTGGAACTCCGGCACGAAGAACGAGTGGATGACGTCGGTCGAGCGCAGCGTGAACTGGATGCGCTTGTGCGCCGGCAGCACCAGGACCGGGACCTCGCCCGAGGTGCCGACCGTGCTGACGACCTTGTCGTCCTCGGTCTTGTGGTCCGGGTACTGGAACTCCCAGTTCCACTGGAACGCGATGACGTCGACGTTCACGTCGGGCTTGCCCGACTTGTCCGTGACGTAGTTCTGCGTGATGGCGGTGAAGTAGAACAACACCGCCACGATCACCGTCGGCACGACGATGAGCACGATCTCCAGCGGGAGGTTGTACGCCGTCTGACGGGGCAGTTCCTCCGACTTCTTGCGGTGGAACACCACCGACCACGCGATCAGGCCCCACACGATGACGCCGACGACGAGCGCGGCGATCACGGACCAGGTCCAGAGCTCGCGCATCCTCTCGGCCTGCGGCGTGACGGCCACCGGCCAGCCGAAGCGCAGCACCTCGTCCGTGGAGCAACCGGTGGCCCCGATACCGACCAGGCCGACCAGCCCGGCGGTCTTCGCCAGCCGGGATGCCCTGGTGCCCTCCTTCAGGCCCACTGCTCGCCCGCCTCCTCGTTCCATGCCAACGGATCAAGCGGGAGCGTAGCCCAGCGGAACTGCGCTCACCCCTCGGGGGCACCGCCGCTGCGGTGCAGTTTCGGTCACACGGAGCCCCTTCGGCATACTGAGGACTTCCCCGTGGTCTTCCCCTTCATGTTTCTTGAGAGGTGCAAGAGCCTTGTGCGGCCTGGCAGGACTTGTTTGCCCTAGCGAGAACGAGGCGGAGAACGCACGGCCGGCGGTGGAGGCGGCGCTGCGCTGCATGCGCCACCGCGGACCGGACGAGAGCGGCACCCGGCGGGTCGACGAGGTCGTCTTCGGCTTCAACCGCCTCGCCATCATCGACATCGAGCACTCCCACCAGCCCCTGACCTGGGGCCCGCCGGAGTCGCCGAGCCGGTACACGATCAACTTCAACGGCGAGGTCTACAACTACCTGGAGCTGCGGGCCGAGCTCACCGAGAAGCACGGCGCGGTCTTCCACACCGACGGCGACACCGAGACCATCGTCGCGGCGTACCACTACTTCGGCCCGGCGGCGATCTCGCGGCTGCGCGGCATGTTCGCCTTCATCATCTGGGACTCCGAGCGCGGCGTGCTGTTCGGCGGCCGCGACCCGTTCGGCATCAAGCCGCTGTACTGGGCGCAGGGCAAGCGCGGCGTCGCGTTCGCCAGCGAGAAGAAGATCCTGCTGGAGATCGCGCCCACCATCGGCATCGAGCCGAAGATGAACGTCAAGGGCCTGCAGCACTACCTGACGCTGCAGTACGTGCCGGAGCCCGCGTCGCTGCACGACCAGATCTCCCGCGTCGAGTCGGGCCACTCGTTCACGCTCACGCCGGGCACCAGGCCGAAGTTCGAGCGCTACTTCCCGGCGGACTTCAAGATCCGCACCGTCCGCGGCGAGGCCGAGGCGAACGCGCTCTACGACGACATCACCGCCGCGCTGCGCGACTCGGTCGCCAAGCACATGCGCGCGGACGTGACGGTCGGCTCGTTCCTGTCCGGCGGCATCGACTCGACGGTCGTGGCGGCGCTCGCGAAGGAGCACAACCCGGACCTGATCACGTTCACGACGGGCTTCGAGCGCCAGGGCTTCTCCGAGATCGACGTGGCCGCGGAGTCGGCGGCGCTGATCGGTGTGAAGCACGTGGTCCGCACGGTCAGCGCGCAGGAGATGATGGACGCCCTGCCGCTGATCACCTGGTACCTGGACGACCCGGTGGCCGACCCGGCGCTGGTGCCGCTGTGGTTCATCGCCCGCGAGGCGCGCCAGCACGTCAAGGTGGTGCTCTCGGGCGAGGGCGCGGACGAGCTGTTCGGCGGGTACACGATCTACCGCGAGCCGTTGTCGCTGGCGGCGTTCGAGAAGGTGCCGGGCGCGCTGCGCAAGGCGATGGGCAAGGTCTCGACGAAGATCCCGCACGGCGTCCGCGGCAAGGACCTGCTGCGCAGGGGCGCGCTCACGCTGGAGGAGCGCTACTACGGCAACGCGCGCATCTTCCTCGACGACCACCTGCGCCAGGTGCTCAAGACCTACGACCCGGCGGTCTCGCACCAGGACGTCACGGCCCAGCCGTACCGCGAGTCGCAGAGCTGGGACCCGGTCACGCGCATGCAACACGTCGACCTGTTCACGTGGCTGCGCGGCGACATCCTGGTCAAGGCCGACAAGATGACCATGGCGAACTCGCTGGAGCTGCGCGTCCCGTTCCTCGACCCCGAGGTGTTCCGGATCGCGTCGCAGATCCCCAGCGACCTGAAGATCACGCCGGACACCACGAAGTTCGCGCTGCGCAAGGCGATCCGCGACATCGTGCCCGCGCACGTGCTGAACCGGCGCAAGCTCGGCTTCCCCGTGCCGATCCGGCACTGGCTCAAGGACGAGATGCATGACTGGGCCGTCGACGTCGTGCGGTCGTCGCAGACCGAGCAGTACATCGACAAGAACGCGGTGCTGCGCCTGATCGAGGAGCACCGCTCCGGCGTGCTCGACCACAGCCGCCGCATCTGGGCGCTGCTGGTGTTCATGATCTGGCACGGCATCTTCGTCGAGGCCCGCATCAGCCCGCAGGTGCCGGAGCCGCACTACCCGGTCAAGCTGTAGCGGGTCGGGCCCCTCCCCGGAGGGGCCCTTCCGGTCCCGGAACGCGCCGGGGTCCTACCGGCGTCCCCGGGCGCCGCAGATCGCGTAGGAGCTGACGACGGTCTCGGGCGCGGCCATCAGCTCCAGGTAGCGGTCGAACTCCGCGTCGGTGAGCGGCAGCTTCGCGCGCACCAGGCGCGCGGTCTCGGCGAGCAACCGGCAGCCGGGCGAGCCGCCCTCCCACTCCTGCACCTCACGGGAGCCGCTGACGTCGTGCAGCCCGGTGTCGGCCAGCGCCCTCTCGATGCGCGCGCCCCACGCCAGCTCCGCACCGGCCTGGTCGAGCAACGTCAGCAGGGCGTTCTTCACCCGCATGATCAGCTTCGCGTCGTCGGGCGCCGCCGAGAGGACCTCCAGCGGGAGGTAGTCGAACTCCTCGAGCACGAGCCAGCCGCCCGGCCGCAGCGCGTCGTGCAGCTTGCGCAGGACGGCGTCGCGGGCCGGGAGGTGGAAGAGCACCAACCGCGCGTGGACCAGGTCGAACGCGTTACCCGGCAATATATTGGATACCAGGTCGTGTTCCAGGACCGTGACGTTGTCGCGCTCCTCGAGCCTCGTCACGTCGATGTCGGTGACGGTCACGTGCCCGGACGGGGCGACGACGTCGGCGAGCCAGTTCGCCACCGATCCCCCACCGCCCCCGGCCTCGAGACAGCGCCAGCCGTCCGCGACGCCGAGCTGCTCGACGCGGGCGAAGGTGCCCGCGTCGAGCAGGGAGCTCAGCGCGTCGAACTTAGGATCGGGCGACTCACCGGTGTCGCCGAACAGGTACGTCCCCATTGTCCGATCATGGCAGGACGGGGGCGATCTCCTCGACGGCCGCGTCGCCGAACGCGCCGCGGATGCGGGCGAGCGCCGAGTCTCGCTCGAGCACCCACTCCTGCGTGCCGACGGTCTCGAGCACCTCGACGGCGATCAGCGAACCCAGCTGAGCAGCGCGTTCGAGGCTCAGGCCGGCGATCGTGGCCGCGAGGAAGCCGGCCCGGAAGCCGTCGCCGACACCGGTCGGGTCGGTCTTCGCGACCTCGGCGACGGCGGGGACGTGCAGCGAGAGACCGTCGCGGTCGACGATCTCGACGCCCTTCTCCCCGAGCGTGGTGACGCGCCTGCCGACACGGGAGAGGACGTCGGCCTCGGTCCAGCCGGTCTTCTGGAGCAGCAGCTCCCACTCGTAGTCGTTGCTGAAGAGGTACTCGGCGCCCTCGACGAACGCGCGCGCCTGCTCGCCGTCCATGCGGGCGAGCTGCTGCGACGGGTCGACGGCGAACCTGTACCCGCGCTGGCGGCACTCCTCGGCGTGGCGGAGCATGGCCGCGGGGTCGTCCGGGCTGATCACGACGAGCTCGAGGTTCTCGACGCGGCCCGCGATCGGGGCGAGCTCGATGTTGCGCGACTCGGCCATGGCGCCCGCGTAGAAGGACGCGATCTGGCACATGTCGTCGTCGGTCGTGCATACGAACCGCGCGGTGTGCGCGACTTCGGACACGTACACGCCCGAGGTGTCGACGCCGTGCCGCTCCAGCCACGAGCGGTAGTCGTCGAAGTCCTTGCCGACGGCGCCGACGAGCACCGGGCGCACACCGAGCACGCCGAGGCCGAACGCGATGTTCGCGCCGATGCCACCGCGGCGGACCACCAGGTCGTCGACCAGGAAGCTCAGCGACACGCGGTCGAGTCGCTCCGCGACCAGCTGGTCGGCGAACCGTCCCGGGAAGTGCATCAGATGGTCGGTCGCGATGCTGCCGCACACGGCTACCGGCACGTCGGCCCCTCTTTCTCTTGTCGCGCTACGTGACAACTCACCCTGGCGAGTGCAGCTGTGAAGACTACCGTTTGGTAGGGCTATCGCAGGTCAGACCGCCGTCATACGGTTCGTGACGTGACGATCCCTGAGGCGACCACGATGAGTGAGCTGATCGAGGACTGCGCGCAGCTCCCCTTCGCTCTGACCCACCCCCAGCACCCCCTCCCCGTCCCGCGCGACGCAGCGCCGTGGCAGGTCGACGAGCGGTGCGCCCACCAGGTGGAGGGCATGGCCGAATACGGCGTCTGACCCCGGTCCGCACAGCGCGAGGCCGCGTTCCCGACAGTGCGGGAACGCGGCCTCGCGCGTGGTGTGGCTTAGTGGAACGAGTCGCCGCAGGCGCACGAACCGCCCGCGTTCGGGTTGTCGATCGTGAAGCCCTGCTTCTCGATGGTGTCCACGAAGTCGATGACAGCGCCTTCGACGTAGGGGGCGCTCATGCGGTCGACGGCGACCTTCATGCCGTTGAAGTCCACCAGCGCGTCACCGTCGAGCGAGCGCTCGTCGAAGAACAGCTGGTAGCGCAGGCCCGCGCAACCGCCGGGCTGGACGGCGATGCGCAGGTGCATGTCGTCGCGGCCCTCCTGGTCGAGAAGCGCCTTGGCCTTGACGGCGGCCGCGCTGGTCAGCGTCACGCCGTGGCTGGGCGCCTCGGAGGTCGAAGCGGCATCCTGAGCGGTCGTCATGGCTCTCCTAAGAGGTCCTTTGCGGGCGGTTCACCCATCAACAACACGGGCGTGCCCCGCCTTGTTCCACTCCCATGGTCCCACAACGCCGGCCGCTGGTGCCCCGGGTGTCGACTGTCACGTGGACCACGCTCGAGCGAGCCGATACATCAGCGCGACCACTGGGTGGCGACGTGCCGGGCCGTCGCGGCGAGGCTGTCGCGCGGTTCCGTGATCGACCGTTGCACCGACCCGACGTGCTCGGAGACGGAGTAGGCCTCCTGGACGCCCGCCGCGCCCATCTCGCGGCGGCCGACGCTGACCTGGCCCGCGATGGCGACGCACGGGATGCCGCGGTCGGCGGCGCCCGAGGCGACGGCGGTGACGAGCTTGCCTCGCAGCGACTGCCAGTCGAAGCTGCCCTCGCCGGTGATGACGACGTCGGCGTCGTCGAGGGCGGCGTCGAGACCGGTGAGCTCGCGTACCAGGCCAGCGCCCGACCGCACCGTCGCGCCCAGCGAGAGCAGGGCGGCGCCGAGACCACCGGCCGCTCCCGCACCCGATACATCGGATACGGGCTTGAGCACGTCCATGGCGGCGAGCTTGGCTTCGAGCCGTTCGACGGCTTCCGGCGAGGCGCCCTTCTGCGGTCCGAACGTGCGCGCGGCGCCGTGCGGACCGAGGAGCGGGTTCTCCACGTCGGAGGCGGCGACGAGCGATATATCAGTGAGGTCGACGCCGGCGTCGGCCAGCGCGGCGAGCATGCCGGCGCCGCCGTCCGTCGTTCCCGAGCCGCCTAGGCCGACGGTGATGACGTCGTGGCCGGCCGCCGCGGCCGCGATGAGCTCGCCGACGCCGCGCGTCGTCGCCGTCTCGCACGACCGCGGACGCAGCTCAGCCGGGATGAGGTGCAGCCCGCACGCCTCGGCCGACTCGACGTAGGCGACGCGTCGGCCGTCCGCGCGGACGCTGAGCCAGCGGGCTTCGACGGGCTCGCCCAGCGGTCCCGTGACACTGATATATCGGATATCGGCGTCACCGTCGGCGAAGGCGGCGTGCAGGACGTCGACGAAGCCCGGGCCCCCGTCGGCGAGCGGCCGACGGACGACGACGTCGCCGGGCTTGGCGTCGTGCCAGCCGGCGGCGATGGCGTCGGCGGCCTCGCGGGCGGTCAGGGTGCCGCCGAAGCAGTCCGGAGCGATGAGTACGCGCACCTCGCGAAAGGTACAGAGAACCCGCTGCCTTACCCTGGTGGTGTGAGGTTCCTGCGCCGCAATGCCGACGACACCGCCATCGCCGAGACGCCCGAATCGGGCGACGGGCTCGCCGAGCCGCTCGACAGGGCGCGCACCGCGGCCAAGGGCAAGGCGACGCCCAAGCGGCGTGAGGCGCAGGCCAGGCGCTCCGGTCCGGTCCCGCCGCCGCCCCGCACGCAGCGCGAGGCGTTCAAGCGCATGCGCGGCAACAAGGTGAGCAAGGAAGAGCGCCGTGCCGCGGCCACCGAGCGCCGTCAGCGCATGATGGCGGGCGAGGACAAGTACCTGCTGCCGCGCGACCGCGGTCCGGTGAAGGCCTACATCCGCGACCTCGTCGACTCGCGCCGCAACCTCATGGGCCTGTTCATGCCGCTCGCGATCCTCGTGTTCGTGGCGCTGCTCACGCCGTCGCTGGCGGTGCAGCGGTACGCGACGCTCGCGACGACGTTCATGCTGATCGCGATGGTCATCGAGGGCCTGGTCCTCGGCCGGATCGTCACGCGCAAGGTGCGGGCGAAGTTCCCGACCGAGCCGATCAAGGGCCTGTCCATCGGCTGGTACTCGTTCATCCGCGCGAGCCAGCTGCGCCGCCTGCGCGTGCCCAAGCCGCGCGTGAAGCCGGGCGAGGCGATCAAGTAGCGGCACGTGCTCCGGCTGCCCGAGCGGCTGAGGTGGGACCACAACGCGTGGTACCGCCGCTGGCTGCTCCGGCAGGTGCCGTCGCGGGCCGGGTCGGCGCTGGACGTCGGCTGCGGGCTGGGTGACCTGGCGCGGTCGATCGACGCCCGCGAGGTCACCGCCATCGACGCCGACGCCCGCATGGTCGAACGGGCGAGCGCCACGACCGGCCGGGTGCGGTGGATCCACGGCGACGTGCTGACCCACGACCTCGGGCGGTACGACGTCGTCACGGCCGAGGCGAGCCTGCACCACCTGCCGTTGCGCGAGGGCCTGGCGCGGCTCGCCGGGCTGACGAAACCGGGCGGCCTGCTCGTCGTGGTCGGGCTCTACCGCCTGTCGACGCCGGCTGACCTCGCGATGGAGGCCTTCACGCTGCCCGCGAACGCCGTCGTCGGTCTCGTGAAGGCCGTCACCGGCTCCGGCGGCACGCCGCACGACCCCGAGATGCCGGTCGTGATGACCGCTCCGACGTTGCCGGAGATCCGCGCGGCGGCCGCGGAGATCGTGCCGGGCGCACGCATCCGGCAGCGCGTGTTCTGGCGGTACTCGCTGGTCTGGCGCGCGCCGGAAGTTCATTAGCAGCACGAACGATTTCGGCTAAGCTCCGATGTATGAAGTTCCGTCGACTCGGCCGCAGCGGCCTGTCCATCAGCGAGATCTCGTACGGCAACTGGCTCACCCACGGTTCCCAGGTGGAGGAAGAGCAGGCGCACGCGTGTGTGAAGGCGGCGCTGGAGTCGGGGATCACCACCTTCGACACCGCCGACGTCTACGCCAACACCGCCGCCGAGTCGGTGCTCGGCAGGGCCCTCAAGGGCGAGCGGCGTGAGTCGCTGGAGATCCTGACCAAGGTCTACTGGCCCACCGGACCCGGCGGCCCCAACGACCGCGGCCTCGGTCGCAAGCACGTCATGGAGTCGGCCAACGCGTCGCTGAAGCGCCTGCAGACCGACTACGTCGACCTCTACCAGGCTCACCGGTACGACCACACCGTGCCGCTGGAAGAGACGATGCTGGCGTTCGCCGACCTCGTCCGCCAGGGCAAGGTCCTCTACGTCGGCGTGTCCGAGTGGACGGCCGAGCAGATCACCCGCGGTGCCGCGCTGGCCCGTGAGCTGAAGGTGCCGTTCGTGTCGCACCAGCCGCAGTACTCGATGCTGTGGCGCGTCATCGAGCCGCAGGTCGTCCCCACCTGCGAGCGCGAGGGCATCAGCCAGATCGTGTTCTCCCCCATCGCGCAGGGCGTCCTGACCGGCAAGTACCTGCCGGGTGCCGAGGCTCCGGCGGGGTCGCGGGCCGCCGACGAGCGCGGGTCGCAGATGATCTCGCGCTGGATGCGGGACGACGTCCTGACGGCCGTGCAGAACCTCAAGCCGATCGCCGAGGAGGCCGGTCTCACGCTGGCGCAGCTCGCCGTGGCGTGGGTGCTGAAGAACCCGAACGTCGCGTCCGCGATCATCGGCGCGTCGCGTCCGGAGCAGGTCGTCGAGAACGTCAAGGCCGTCGACGTCGAGCTCGGCGACGACCTCCTGGAGAAGATCGACGGCGTGCTCGAGGGCCTCGTCACCGACGACCCGCGGCTCACCGCCCAGGGCTGAAGTCCTCTTCGGCCGTCCTAATCGGCGGGGTGCAGGCTCATCGGGCCGTACACCTCGATCTCCGACCGCAGCAGCGTGACCTGCTCGACCCCGGCGTCGAGCAGGTCGCGCCACTGCGCGCCGAACCACTCCTCGGCCTCGGTCTGGTCCGCGAACATCACATCCGGGCCCGCGACGTCGCGTCCGTGTGCATCCTGGTAACGCCAGCGGTACTCCATGGACGAAGGCTAACTCTTGTCATCTCGGACGCTCGTGCTCGGCGGAGCGCGTTCAGGCAAGTCCGCGCATGCGGAAGGACTGCTCACGGACGCTGCCGTGACCTACGTCGCCACCGCGCGCAGATATCCGGACGATCCCGACTGGGACGCGCGCATCGCGCTGCACGTCTCACGTCGACCGTCCACATGGCACACGGTCGAGGCGTCGGCCCCGTCCGACCTCCCGGCGCTGCTCACCGCGACGTCGTACGACGACCCTCCGATCCTGGTCGACGACCTGTCGACGTGGCTCGTGAGCGTGCTGGACGACTCCCACGCGTGGGAGGGCGGTGCGGCGGAGGCTGTCGAACGCGACGTCGACGCGCTCGTGCGGTCGGTCGCCACCTGCCGGACCCGGCTCGTGCTGGTGACGGCGGAGGTCGGCCTCGGCGTCATCCCCTCCACGCGCTCAGGCAGACTCTTCCGAGATCACCTGGGCGCGCTCAACGCGCGCGTCGCCGAGGTGTGCGACGAGGTCACCCTGCTCGTCGCGGGCATTCCACTGAAACTGCGTTAGGAGCGACAGGTGAGCACCGAGTTCCCGCCGGTTGTACCGCCGGACGAGACCGTTCTGCGCGAGGCCGAGGCACGGCACGCGGTGCTGACCAAGCCGGTCGGCTCGCTCGGGCGGCTCGAGGAGCTGGGCAGCTGGGTCGCGGCCTGCCAGGGCGTCGTGCCGCCGAAGCCGTTCGTGCGGCCGCGCGTCGTCGTGTTCGCCGGTGACCACGGTGTCACCGCGCAGGGCGTGTCGGCGTTCCCGAGCGAGGTGACCGGCCAGATGGTCGCGAACTTCCTCACCGGCGGCGCCGCGGTGAACGTGCTCGCGCAGGTCGCGGGCGCCACCGTGCGCGTGGTCGACATGGCCGTCGACGCGGACACCCCGGCCGCGGTCAGCACGCACAAGGTGCGGCGCTCGTCCGGGTCGATCGACCGCGAGGACGCGCTGACCCGCGAGCAGTGCGAGCTCGCGATCGCGGCCGGCAGGGCGGTCGCCGACGAGGAGGTCGACGCGGGCGCCGACGTGCTCGTCGCCGGGGACATGGGCATCGGCAACACGACGTCCGCGGCCGTGCTGATCGCGTCGCTGACCGGGTCGGAGCCCGTCGCGGTCGTCGGGCGCGGCACCGGCATCGACGACCAGGCGTGGATGCGCAAGACGGCGGCGATCCGCGACGCGCTGCGCCGGGCCCGCCTGGTGATCAGCGACCCCACCGCGCTGCTGGCCGCGGCCGGTGGCGCGGACGTCGCCGCGATGGCCGGGTTCCTCGCCCAGGCCGCGGTGCGCAAGACCCCGGTGGTGCTCGACGGCGTCGTCGTCGGCGCGGCCGCGGTCGTCGCGGAGGAGCTGGCGCCGGGCGCGCGCGAGTGGTGGGTGGCCGGGCACCGGTCGGCCGAGCCCGCGCACGCGATCGCCCTCGGGCACCTCAACCTGAAGCCGCTGCTCGAGCTCGACATGCGGCTCGGCGAGGGGTCCGGCGCGGTGGCGGCGCTGCCGTTGCTGATCTCCGCGGTGAAGGTGCTCGCGGAGATGGCGACCTTCGAGAGCGCCGGGATCACGAACAAGGGATGAAGCTCGCGTTCAGCTGGCTGACGGTCCTGCCGTTGCGCGTCGACGACGTCGACCGCGGGGCGGCGGGGCGGGCCATCTCCTGGACGCCGGTCGTCGGCGTCGTCCTCGGCGCGTTCGTCGCCGGCGTGCTCGAGCTCTTCGCGATATCCAATATATCGGCGCTCGTGGCGGGCTTTCTGGCCGTCGGCGTCGTCGCGCTGGCGACGCGGGGCATGCACCTCGACGGGCTCGCCGACGTCGCCGACGGGCTCGGCTGTTACGGACCGCCGGAACGCGCGCTCGCCGTCATGAAGGACGGCGGCGCCGGGCCGTTCGGCGTCGTCTCGCTGGTCGTCGTGCTCGGGGCGCAGGCGGCGGCGCTCCCCCACGCCCACTGGGGCGTCGTCCTGCTGGCGTTCGCGACGAGCCGGGCGGCGTTCGGCCTCTGCTGCCTGCGCGGCGTGCCCGCCGCACGACCGGAGGGGCTCGGTGCGCTCGTCGCGGGCACACAGCCCCGATGGATCGTCATCGGGACGTGGGCGGTGCTCGCGCTCGCGGCGATCCCGCTCGGCGTCCGGGCGGTCGTCGCCGTCGTCGTCGCGGGCGCGCTCGTGTGGCTGCTGGTGAAGCACACCGGGAAGCGCTTCGGCGGCATCACCGGTGACGTGCTCGGTGCTGCCGCCGAAGTCGCGCTCCTGGCCGTGCTGGTGATCGCCTAACCGAGCTTGGTCATCCAGCCCCGGTCGTCGGCGACGTGGCCGTGCTGGAGGCCGGTCAGGCGCTCCCGCAGCTTCGCCGTCACCGATCCGGTGCCGCCGTCGGCGACGTCGAACTCGCCGCCGGCGTGCTTGACGTGGCCGACCGGCGTGATGACGGCGGCCGTGCCGCAGGCGAAGACCTCGGTGAGCTCACCGGAGGCGTTGGCCTTCTCCCACTCGTCGGTCGAGACGCGGCGCTCCTCCACGGTCAGGCCGAGGTCGGAGGCCAGCTCCAGCAACGAGCTCCTGGTGATGCCGGGCAGCAGCGTGCCCGTCAGCTCCGGGGTGACGACCTTGTCGCCGAAGACGAAGAACAGGTTCATGCCGCCCATCTCCTCGACCCAGCGGCGTTCCACCGCGTCGAGCCAGACGACCTGGTCGCAGCCCTTCTCGGCGGCTTGCGCCTGGGCGACGAGGGAGGCGGCGTAGTTGCCGGCGAACTTGGCGGCGCCGGTGCCACCGGGGGCCGCGCGGACGTACTCGGTCGAGAGCCACACGCTCACCGGCTTGACGCCGCCGGCGAAGTAGGAGCCGGCGGGCGAGGCGATCAGCACGTAGAGGTACTCGGACGCGGGTCGCACGCCGAGGCCCTTCTCCGTGGAGATCATGAACGGCCGGAGGTAGAGGGACTCCTCCTCCGCCGACGGCACCCAGCGGTCGTCGACCGCGAGGATCTGCCGCACGGACTCGAGGAAGAGCTCGTCGGGGAGCTCGGGCATCGCCATCCGGCGGGCAGAGGCGCGGAAGCGCTCGGCGTTGGCCTCGGGGCGGAAGGACGCGATCGCGCCGTCGGGCTGGCGGTAGGCCTTGAGCCCTTCGAAGATCGCTTGGCCGTAGTGCAGCACCATTGCCGCGGGGTCGAGTGAGAGGGAGCTGTAGGGGCCGACTTCGGCGTCGTGCCAGCCCTTCTCGCGGTTCCAGCGGATCGTCACCATGTGGTCGGTGAAGTGCTGCCCGAAGCCCGGCTTGGCCAGTACCTCCGCTACGCGCTCCGGGGTCGCCGGGTGCGGGTGGGGAGTCCGGGTGAAAGGCAACTCGCTCGTCATGGGAGCACGGTAACCCGCTGGTCGGGATACGGAAAATCCTCTTCCCAAAACTCGGACGTCCTACTAAGTGAAGCTCTATAGAGTCCCGGTTCATGACCAAGGGAGAAAGATCTTCACGGGGCGAGGACGTCCGCACCGTGCTGCAGGCCGCGCTGCTCGTCCTGGGCACCGGGGTGACCCTGCTCAACGGGTGGGTGATCGGCGACGGCGTCGGCGGCGTGCTGGTGGCCGCGTTCGCCGCGACGATCTTCCTCGGCGTCTACTGGTCGCGGGTCAAGGAGAGCCCGTCCACCAACGGCCGCGTCGTCAAGCTCGCGGCGTGCGTGGGCGCGTCGCTGATCGTCTTCCTCTTAGTGACGCTGACAGGCTGACGATCCCGGTGCCGGCCCCCACGCCCGCCATCGAGACGAGCAGCGCGGGGATCGGCAGGCTCATCGCGAGCAGCACCGAGAGCCCGAGCCCGAGGCAGGCGGTGCGCATGGGCCACGTGCGGTCGTTCTGCAGCAGGATCCGGGCCGACGCGTTGGTGAAGGCGTAGTAGAACAACGTCGAGCACGCCGCCACGCCCAGCGCCGTCGCGAACGGCATGACGACGAGCGCGACAGCCGTGGCGGCGACCACGACCGCCGTGAGCGCGGCGGGCCTGAGCCGGGTCGGCAGGTCGCCGTCCTCGGTCAGGCCGGTCAGCGTGCGGTGCGCGGACGCGAGGACGAAGTGCAGCGCGGCCACGCCGGCCACCGCCGCGCCGATCTGCACCAGCGGCACCAGCGCCGACGCGTCGGCGGCGACGAGCGCGTCCCGCAGCGGCGCGGGCGACAGCGCCAGGCGCGCGCTGCCCAGCTGGCGGAGCACACCGGCGCCCACGGCCAGGCAGACCACGAACGACAGTCCGATGAGGATCGGGATCGCGAACTTCAGCACCGCCACGGGATGCAGGCGCTCGCCGCGGTGCGGGGCGGTGACGCGTTCGAACCCGGCGAAGGCCGTGAACATCAGGCCCGCCACTCCGACGATCTCGTCGGGTGTTCCCGCCTCGCCCGCCGACGGCACCGGCGGGATGGAGAAGCTCGACGCGACCACGAGCGCGAGCACGCCGAGGACGACCAGCGACACCGCGACGCTGACGCCGGTGGTGAACCGGAAGCCGGCCGCTCCGAACAACGCCGTGGCGAGCAGCAGCGCGAGCGCGCCGACCACGGGCTGGTCCGGCACCACGTAGGCGCCGAACATCAACGCGATCGCCGCGCCCATCGCGCACCGCCCGAGCAGGTGGGCGCTCGCCGTCAGCCGTGCGGGTACGACACCGAGCTGGGCGCGCACGTATCCGTAACCACCGGCGGCGTCCGGGTAGGCGCGGGACTGGTCGGCCGTCGAGAAGGCGGAGCACAGGGCGGCGAGAGCGGAGACGGCCAGCGCCGGGAGCAGCCACCAGCCCGCTAGACCTGCGGCGGGGGCGAATCCGGCGAAGACCCCCGCACCGAGCACCGCGGGAAGACCGAGCGCGACCGTGGTGACGATCTCGCGAGGCGTGTGGGTCACGGGGTACACGTTCTCAGATGCGGCAACCGGCCGTAACCACCCGGTCGGCTGATGAGCGAAACGGGCGAATCGCCACGGTGAGCAACTGTGAACGTCACGGATTGCGTCGAACGTGGCGAGCCTGACCTTGGGTGGACCAGCCCGACCTTTAGCATGGGTCACGATCCCTAGCCCGGAACGCACAACCCTGGAGCAGCACGTGACAGCCCCGAAGCTGGCCCTCACCGAGGGTGACCTGAGCACCACCGCCGCGGACGCAGTCGTCGTGGGCACCCTGCAGGGTGCGGACGGTCTGGAGCTCGCCCCCGGTGCCGACGCTGTCGCCGCCGCGTTCGACGGCGCGCTGCTCGACGTGCTCGGCACGCTGCGCGCGTCCGGCAAGGCCGACGAGCTCGTGAAGGTCCCGACGTTCGGCAAGATCGCCGCTCCGCTCGTGCTGGCCGTGGGCCTCGGCAAGACCGCGGGCGAGGACCAGGTCCGCCGCGCGTCCGCCGTCGCCGCCCGCGCGCTCGCCGGCAAGAAGCGCGCCGTGAACACCCTCGCCGCGCTGCACGTCGGTGCCGCGGCCGAGGGCACGCTGCTCGGCGCCTACTCGTTCACCGAGTACCGGTCGGACAAGGGCGAGGACGCGGTCGCGAAGGTCGACCTGCACGCCGCCGGGTCCAAGGAGAACAAGGCCGCGCTCAAGGCCGCCGTCGCGATCTCCGAGTCCGTCGCCATCGCGCGCGACTTCGTGAACACGCCGCCGAACGACCTCTACCCCGGCTCGTTCGCCGACCGCGCCGCCAAGCTCGCCTCGGCCGCCGGTCTCGACGTCGAGGTGCTCGACGAGAAGGCGCTCAAGAAGCAGGGCTTCGGCGGCATCCTGGGCGTCGGCGGCGGCTCGGCCCGCCAGCCGCGCCTCGTGCGCATCTCGTACAAGGGCGCCAAGGCCACCAAGAAGGTCGCGCTCATCGGCAAGGGCATCACCTTCGACACCGGCGGCATCTCGATCAAGCCGGCCGCGGGCATGGACGAGATGACCTCGGACATGGCCGGTGCCGCCGCGATCGTCGCCACGATGGTGCTGGCCGCGAGGCTCAAGTACCCGCTGGAGATCATCGCGTCGATCCCGATGGCGGAGAACATGCCGTCCGGTGACGCCTACCGCCCCGGCGACGTGCTGACCATGTACGGCGGCAAGACCGTCGAGGTGCTCAACACCGACGCCGAGGGCCGCCTGATCCTGTCCGACGCCATCGTGCGCGCGTGCGAGGACGGCCCGGACTACCTGATCGAGACCTCGACGCTGACCGGTGCGCAGGTCGTGGCGCTGGGCAAGCGCACCGCGGGCGTCATGGGCTCGGACGAGTTCCGCGACCGCGTGGCCGCCATCGGCACGGCCGTCGGCGAGTCGGCGTGGCCGATGCCGCTGCCCGAGGAGCTGCGCGCGGACCTCGACTCGCGCCTCGCGGACCTCGCGAACGTGACCGGCCACCGCTGGGGCGGCATGCTCGCGGCGGGCCTGTTCCTGCGCGAGTTCGTCGCCGAGGGCGTGCAGTGGGCGCACATCGACGTCGCCGGCCCGGCGTTCCACACCGGCGGCCCATACGGCTACATCTCCAAGGGCGGCACCGGTGTCCCGGTCCGCACGATCGCGGCCGTGCTGGCGGACATCGCCGCCAAGGGCTGACGTTCCTGTAGCGACGGGCGGAGACTCCTCGGGGTCTCCGCCCGTTCCGTTTCGCGGGAGGAAGTGCTTGAGTCTCAAGCCGCTCGAGGCACCACGGTGGACGGCATGACCACGAAGCTGTACCCCATCGGGGACGTCGCCCGCCGCACCGGGCTGAGCGTGAGCGCCATCCGGTTCTACGCCGACGAGGGCGTCGTCCCGCCCACCGGCCACACCGACGGCGGCTACCGGCTCTACGACGTCGAGGCCGTCGCACGGCTGGAGCTCGTGCGGACGCTGCGCGACCTCGGCGCGAGCGTGGAGGACGTGCGCCGGCACCTCGCCGACGAGACCTCGTTGCACGACCTCGCGTCCACGCACCTCGGGATCGTCGAACGGCAGCTGCGGCACCTCCGGGCGCGGCGGGCCGTGCTGCGGACCGTCGTCAGCGAGGGCAGCGATGCGCGGCGGGTGGCGTTGATGCACGAGCTGGTGTCGATGTCCGATGAGGACCGTGAGCGGTTGCTCGACGAGTTCTGGGACGAGGTCACCGACGGGCTGCGCGTGCACCCGGCGTTCGTCGAGCACCTGCACCGGATGCGGCCCGTGCTGCCGAGGGAACCGGAAACCGACCAGCTGCAGGCGTGGATCGAGCTCGCCGGCCTGGTGCGGGACGCGGACTTCCGCGCCGCGGTGCGGGAGTTCCTCCACACGAGCTTCGCCTCGCCGGAGGCGTTCGCGGCCACCAGTCCGGAGAGGATGGCGGCGGTCGAGGCGCACCGGCTGGTCGAGGTCGAGGCGCGGGAGGCCGAACGGGCCGGGGTCGAGCCGGGCTCGGCGCGCGGGCGCGAGATCGCCGGGCGGCTGCTCGCCTCGCTCGCCGCGCTGACCGGGCGGGCCGCGGAGCCGGAACTGGTGACGACCGCACCCGACCCCGTCGTGGACGCGCACGCGCGCGAGGCCATCGCGAAGTTCAGCGGACTGCTGGAGCGGTTCGCGGTGCTGACCGAGACGATCAGCGGCCGGCCGCTGCCCGACCCGGCGGACACCGGCGTGAGCGACGAGTGGCTCGCCGCCGCGCTCTAGCCGTTGCCGAGCTTCTTCTGGCGCGCGGTGTAGTCGCGCATGCGCTTCGGGTAACCGACGATCCCGGCGTCGTAGATCGGCATGCTCAGCTTGCGCGCGAACGAGCGGGCGGCGTCCGGGGACGCGACGCGGCGGCGGGTCCACTCGCCGTCGTGCGCGACCAACACCACAGTGGTCTCGGTCACCGTCGTCTTCGGCTCCACATAGGCCTCGACGCCCTGGCGGCTCGCCGCCCACTTCTCGAGGTGGCTCGTGTCCTGGCCCGAGGCCGTCCGCAGCACACCTGGACGTGACTTCCTGCGAAAACGGTCGAACAAGCCCATCGAGCACCTCCAGCGCTTCCCTCCACCATGGTGCCAGGTTCGGGTGTTATGAGTAGGTGAATGATCGGGATCGTGGCGTGGTGTCACCATGCCGGATCACCGCGCCCGGACAACTAGTGACAAGATGGCCGCGTACCTCGCGCGCACCCGCGCGTAGTAAGTAATCCCGAGGAGATCCGAAGTGACTTCGCCGGAACTGGAGTCGGCCACCAACGCCGATCTCGTCATCCTCGGCGGTGGTTCAGGTGGCTACGCCTGCGCGTTCCGCGCCGCTGAGCTGGGCCTGTCCGTCGTCCTGGTCGAGAAGGACAAGCTGGGTGGCACGTGCCTGCACCGCGGCTGCATCCCGACCAAGGCGCTGCTGCACGCGGCCGAGGTGGCGGACAACGCCCGTGAAGGCGACCAGTTCGGCGTGAAGTCGTCGCTCGAGGGCATCGACATCGCCGGCGTCAACTCGTACAAGGACGGCGTGGTCTCGCGCCTCTACAAGGGCCTGCAGGGTCTCGCGAAGGCCAACAAGGTCACGCTCGTCGAGGGTGCCGGCACGTTCGTCGGCCCGAACACCGTCGAGGTGGACGGCAAGCGCTACACCGGCAAGAACGTGGTGCTCGCGACCGGGTCGTACGCGCGCAGCCTGCCCGGTCTGGAGATCGGCGGCCGGGTCATCACCAGCGACCAGGCCCTCAACCTGGACTTCATCCCGGAGAAGGCCGTCGTCCTCGGCGGCGGCGTCATCGGCGTGGAGTTCGCGAGCGTGTGGCGTTCGTTCGGCGTCGACGTGACCATCGTCGAGGCCCTTCCGCGCCTGGTCCCGGCCGAGGACGAGTACGCGTCCAAGCAGCTGGAGCGCGCGTTCCGCAAGCGCGGCATCAAGTTCAAGACCGGCGTGAAGTTCACCGGCGCCTCGCAGACCGACTCGACGGTGTCGGTCACGCTGGAGAACGGCGACGTCCTCGACGCCGACCTGCTGCTCGTCGCGGTCGGCCGCGGCCCGAACAGCGCGGGCCACGGCTACGAGGAGGCCGGCGTCAAGATCGACCGCGGCTTCGTCGTCACCGACGAGCGGCTGCGCACGAACCTGCCGAACGTCTACGCCGTCGGCGACATCGTGCCCGGCCTGCAGCTCGCGCACCGCGGCTTCCAGCAGGGCATCTTCGTGGCCGAGGAGATCGCCGGCCAGAACCCGAAGGTGATCGACGAGGCGGGCATCCCGCGCGTCACCTACTGCAAGCCCGAGGTCGCCTCCGTCGGTCTCACCGAGGCCGTCGCGAAGGAGAAGTACGGGTCCGCCGAGACGTTCGTCTACGACCTCGCGGGCAACGGCAAGAGCCAGATCCTCAAGACCGCCGGTGGCGTGAAGCTCGTCAAGGCGCCCGACGGCCCGGTCGTCGGCATCACCATGGTCGGCGAGCGCGTCGGCGAACTCATCGGTGAGGCCCAGCTGATCTACAGCTGGGAGGCTTACCCGGACGACGTGGCTCCGCTGATCCACGCCCACCCGACCCAGACTGAAGCCCTCGGCGAGGCGTTCCTCGCCCTGGCCGGCAAGCCGCTGCACGTGCACGGCTGACCGTTCCCCACACAAAGTCAGCCACACGAGAGCACGAGGAGTCAGCGAACAATGGCCTTCTCCGTCCAGATGCCCGCACTCGGTGAGAGCGTCACCGAGGGCACGGTCACCCGGTGGTTGAAGCAGGAAGGCGACCGGGTGGAGGTGGACGAGCCGTTGCTCGAGGTGTCCACCGACAAGGTCGACACCGAGATCCCCTCCCCCGCGGCGGGCGTCCTGCAGAAGATCGTCGCGCAGGAGGACGACACCGTCGAGGTCGGCGGCGAGCTCGCGGTCATCGGTGACGGTGACGGCGGTTCCTCCGGCTCGGCGCCCGCCCCGGCGCAGGAGTCCGCTCCCCAGGAGCAGGCGGAGCCCGAGCAGACGCAGCCCGCCGAGGAGGCCCAGGAGGCTCCCGAGGCGCCCGCGCCCGCTCAGTCGGGTGGTTCGGCCGAGGGCACCGACGTCACGATGCCGGCGCTCGGCGAGTCCGTCACCGAGGGCACCGTCACCCGCTGGCTGAAGCAGGTCGGCGACAGCGTCGAGGTCGACGAGCCGCTGCTCGAGGTCTCGACCGACAAGGTCGACACCGAGATCCCGTCGCCGGTCGCGGGCACGCTGCTCGAGATCGTCGCCGGTGAGGACGAGACCGTCGAGGTCGGCGGCAAGCTCGCCGTCGTCGGTTCCGGCAGCCCGGCCCAGTCCTCGGCGCCCGCGCCGGAGTCGAAGCCCGAGCCGAAGCCCGAGCCGAAGCAGGAAGCCCCCGCGCCCAAGCAGGAGGCTCCCGCGCCCGCGCCGAAGCAGGAGGAGGCGCCGAAGCAGCAGGCACCGGCTCCGCAGGCCGCGCCGAAGCAGGAGGCTCCCGCCGCGTCCTCGTCGGGCGACGACGCGAACGGCACCCCGTACGTGACGCCGCTCGTGCGCAAGCTCGCCTCGGAGAACGGCATCGACCTGGGCTCGCTCAAGGGCACCGGCGTCGGCGGCCGCATCCGCAAGCAGGACGTGCTCGCGGCCGTCGAGGCCAAGAAGGCCCCGGCTCCCGCGCCCGCCGCCGCTGCTCCAGCCGCGTCCGCTCCCGCCGCCCGCACCGCGGCCCCGGCCGCGGTCGACAACTCGGGCAAGCGCGGCACCGTGCAGAAGCTCCCGCGCCTGCGCCAGATCGTCGCGCAGCGCACCCGCGAGTCGCTGCAGCAGTCGGCCCAGCTCACCCAGGTGTTCGAGGTCGACGTCACCAAGATCGCCCGCCTGCGCAACCAGGCGAAGAAGGCGTTCGAGGCGCGGGAGGGCGCGAAGCTCACGTTCCTGCCGTTCTTCGCCAAGGCCGCCATCGAGGCGCTCAAGGCCCACCCGGTGCTCAACGCGTCGATCGACGAGGAGCGCAAGGAGGTCACCTACCACGGTGCCGAGCACCTCGGTCTGGCGATCGACACGGAGCGCGGCCTGCTCAACGCCGTGATCCACAACGCCGGTGACCTGAACCTGTCGGGCATCGCCCACAAGATCGGTGACCTGGCGGCGCGCGCCCGTTCCAACAAGCTCACCCCGGACGAGCTCGCCGGCGGCACGTTCTCGCTGACGAACCTGGGCAGCAACGGCGCCCTCTTCGACACCCCGATCATCCAGCAGCCGCAGGTCGGCATCCTGGGCGTCGGCGTCGTGAAGAAGCGCGCGGTCGTCATGACCGACGAGGACGGCAACGACACCATCGCGATCCGCTCGATGATGTACCTCGCGCTCACCTACGACCACCGCCTGGTCGACGGTGCGGACGCGGGCCGCTTCCTCACGACGGTCAAGAACCGTCTCGAGGAGGGCGCGTTCGAGGCCGACCTGGGTCTCTGACCAGCACCGATATCCGATATATCGGATATCGCGGAAGGCCACCCCGGATCTGCGGGGTGGCCTTCCGCACATTCGTGCCACTGTGCACGCAATGCCCCGGTGCGGAACGATCCAGGCATGCGAGTTGTCATCGCGGGATCGTCGGGCCTGATCGGGACGAGCCTGGTCGCGTCGATGCGCGCCGCCGGGCACGAGGTGCTGAGGCTGGTGCGCCGCAAGGCCGCCGCGCCCGACGAACGCGGCTGGGACCCGTACGCCGGCCGCGTCGGCGACGGCACGTTCGACGGCGTCGACGCCGTCATCAACCTGTGCGGCGCGGGCATCGGCGACAAGCGGTGGGACGACGCGCGCAAGCAGGTCCTGCACGACAGCCGGGTCGTGCCGACCGAGGTGCTGTCCGCCGCGGCCGTCGAGCACGGCGTTCCGGCGCTCGTCAACTCCTCGGGCGCCCACTTCTACGGCGACACCGGCTCCCGGCTCGTGGACGAGGACGCCCCCGGCGGGCACACCTACCTGGCGCGGCTGACCCGGGACTGGGAGGCGGCGACGGCCGCGGCGCAGGCGGGTGGCGTGCGGGTCGTGCTGATGCGCACCGCCGTCGTCATCTCACCGTCGGGCGGTGTGTTCGGCCGGTTGAAGCCCGTGTTCCAGTTCTTCCTCGGCGGCAAGCTCGGCAGCGGCGAGCAGTTCTTCCCGTGGGTGTCGCTCGACGACGTGGTGTCCGCGTACCGGTTCGTCACCGAGCACCAGGAGATCAGCGGGCCGGTCAACGTCGTCGCGCCGACGCCGGCGACGAACGCGGACTTCACCAAGGCGGCCGGGCACGCGTTGAACCGGCCCACCCCGTGGGTGGTGCCGGCGTTCGCGTTGAAGACGCTGCTCGGCGGTGAGATGGCGCAGGAGCTGCTGCTCACCGGGCCCGGCCTGACGCCGAAGGTGCTGGAGACGAACGGGTTCCCGTTCCTGCACCCGGCGCTGCCGTCGGCGTTGAGCGCGGCGGTCGCGTGACTCGTGCCCTCGCCGCCGTGCTGGTGATCTCGTGGGTCCTGCTGGGACTTCCCGAGACCACCCCTCTCGACGTGTGGGTGCACGACGCGCTCCCACGGCCGGAGTGGCTGCGGGCGACGGCGTTCGCGGTGAGCCTGGTGATGGGGCCGACGATCGGCTGGGCGTTCGCGGCGGTGCTGTTCGTGCTCGCGTGGCGGCGGCGCGACCCCCGGTTGTGGAAGGCGCTGGCGCTGCACGGGATCTGCTCGGCGACGGTGCTGACGAGGTTCCTGTTCGACCGCGTGCGACCGGTCGAGTACCACCTGCCGAGCTATCCGAGCGGGCACACGGTGGCGGTCGCGTCGGTCGGGTTCACGATGGTCGTGCTGCTGAGGCGGGGCGTGCTGTGGGCGGTGCTCGCGGTGCTGGTGGCGGGGTTCGCCAGGGTCGTGCTGCAGATGCACTGGGTCACCGACGTCGTCGGCGCGGTGCTGGGTGTGACGGGCGTCGGCCTTTTGGCGGCCACGGCGCTGGGGTTGGTAACGTCGGGTCGTGAACTCGTGTCGCGCCTCGTCAGACCCCGTCGCCATTCGTGAGCTGGGGCTCATCGACTACATGGCGGCGTGGGACCTCCAGAAGGAGGTGGCGGAGGCACGCGCCGGCGGCACCGTCCCCGACACCCTCCTGCTGCTCGAACACCCGCCCGTCTACACCTGCGGCAAGCGCACCCTCGACGAGGAGCGGCCGCGCGGGGGCAGCACCCCGGTCGTCGACGTGGACCGCGGCGGCAAGATCACCTGGCACGGTCCCGGCCAGCTCGTCGGCTACCCGATCGTGAAGCTCGCCGACCCGATCGACGTCGTCGACTACGTGCGCCGGGTCGAGCAGGGCCTGATCGAGGTGTGCGACCGGCTCGGCGTGCACACCGGCCGCGTCGAGGGCCGCAGCGGCGTGTGGCTGCCCGCCGACGACCGCGGTCCCGAGCGCAAGGTCGCCGCCATCGGCATCCGCGTGCAGCGCGGTGTGACCATGCACGGCTTCGAGATCAACTGCAACGCGAGCCTCGACGCGTTCGGCGACATCATCCCGTGCGGCATCAAGGACGCGGGCGTCGCTTCCCTGTCGCACGAGCTCGGCCGGGACGTCACGGTGGCCGAGGTGCTGCCGCTGGCCCGTGACGCTGTGCTCGCGGCGCTCGACGGCACGCTCCCCCTGACGGACCGCACTTTGACCCGCACTGGACCCGTCGCTCCCGGTATCACCTTCGCTAGCATTCCGTAGCCCTGCGGCGGGGAGCCGCAGGCTTGCGGAGGAGGGGTGCGTCGTGAGGCTGTCCCGACGCCAGTTGTTCGCCGCCGCCGGTGTCTCGGTGCTGGCGGGCGGTTTCACCTCGAACGGGCCGGTGGCGGCCGCTCCCGTTCGCACGTGGTCCGGCGAGGTCCAGCTCGCCGAGTGGGAGAGGTACCACCTCGGGCTCGACGGCGGTGCGCACCAGAAGGCGCTCGCCGCGCTCGGGATCGCGCACCGCGACGGCGTCCGCGCCGACGAGCAGTACCTGGAGGTGCCGGTCGAGTCCGTCCGGCGGGCGGCGCTGGAGTTCGGCGACCACGCGGCCGCCGACGTGCTGCGCGACCGGTTCGGCCTCGACGCGCCGTCCATGCTCGGGCTCGGGCTGGAGCTCGTGCTCGGCGAGGACGGGCTGGAGCGGCGCTACCTCGACGACCCGCAGCTCCAGCTGCGGTACATCGGACATCGGCGGCGCTACGCGGACCACGTGCTGCCGATGCACCCGAAGGTCCGCGCGGCGCTCGCCTGATATCCGATATATCAGACCAGTTGAGGCGCCACGTCCATCGCGACGTCGGTCAGGTGGTCGAGGTCGGACAGGTCCAGGACCTGCAGGTAGACCCTCTGCACACCGGTGGCGTCGCGCCACTCGCCGAGCCGGTCGACGACCTCGGCGGGGGTGCCGGCGAGACCGTTCTTCTTGAGCTCGTCCACCTCGCGGTCGATCGCGGCGGCCCGGCGGGCGACGTCGGCGTCGGTGCGGCCGACGCACGCGACGAGCGCCACCGAGCGGATGATCTCCTTCGGGTCGCGGTCGATCTCGGCGCACGCGGCGTCGACGCGGGCGAACTGCTCGACGGCCTCGTCGACGCCGACGAACGGCAGGTTGAACTCGGTGGCGTAGGAGGCGGCGAGCGCCGGGGTGCGCTTGGCGCCCTTGCCGCCGATCAGCACCGGGACGCGGTCCTGCGCGGGCTTGGGCAGCGCGGGCGAGTCGGTGAGCGAGTAGTGCCTGCCCTCGAACGAGAACGTGCCGCCGAGCGGGGTCTCCCAGAGGCCGGTGATGATCGCGAGCTGTTCCTCGTAGCGCTCGAACCGCTCCCCCAGCGATGGGAACGGGATGCCGTACGCGGTGTGCTCGGCCTCGTACCAGCCGGCGCCGATGCCGAACTCCACGCGGCCGCCGGACATCTGGTCGACCTGGGCGACGCTGATGGCGAGCGGTCCGGGGTAGCGGAACGTCGCGGCCGTCATCAGCGTGCCCAGGCGGATCCTCGACGTGTCGCGGGCCAGGCCCGCGAAGGTGATCCACGGGTCCGTCGGGCCGGGCAGCCCGTCGACCTGCCCCATGTGGAGGTAGTGGTCGGAGCGGAAGAAGGCGCCGTAGCCGGCGTCCTCCGCCGTCCGCGCCACGCGGAGCAGGTCGTCGTAGCTCGCCCCCTGCTGGGGCTCGGTGAAGATGCGCAGTTCCACGAGACCGAATCTAGTCGGGGGAAAAGCGCGGTGCAGGCACGGCGGCGCCTTCCTGCGTGAACACCCCGCGCGCCGCCAGGTGCGGGTGCGCGGCGGCCTCGTCGAGCGTCAGCACCGGCGTCACGCACGCGTCCGACGTCGCGAAGACGTCCGACCACTCGTCACGGGTGCGCGTCAGGAACACCTCGGCGAACGTCTTGCGCAGTACCGGCCACCCGTCGCGGTCCATCTGCGGCGGCAGGTCGTCGGCGGTCAGTCCCAAACCGGCCAGCAGCAACGCGTAGAACTGCGGCTCCAGCGACCCCACCGCTACGGACCGGCCGTCCGCGCACTCGTAGACCGAGTAGAACGGGCACCCGCCGTCGAGCAGGTTCGCGTCGGGCTCGTCCTCCCACACCGACTGCGCCCGCATCGACCAGATCATCTGCGCGAGCGACGCCACCCCGTCGACGATCGCCGCGTCGACGACCTGGCCGCGCCCGGTGCACTGCCGTTCCCACACCGCCGCCAGCACCCCGACCACCAGGTACAGGGACCCGCCGCCGAAGTCGCCGACGAGGTTCAGCGGCGGCTTGCCGATCGCGTGCAGCACACCGGTCACCGACAGGTAGTTGATGTCGTGCCCGGCGCGCTGCGCGAGCGGGCCGTCCTGGCCCCAGCCGGTCATCCGCGCGTAGACCAGCCGCGGGTTGACCGCGAGGCAGTCGGACGGGCCGAGCCCCAGCCGTTCCAGCACGCCCGGCCGGAAGCCCTCGATCACCACGTCGGCCTCGGACACCAGCGCCAGCACGGCGGCGCGGCCCTCGGCGGACTTGAGGTCCGCGGACACCGAACGCCTGCCGCGCAACAGGAAGTCGCGCGAGGCGTCCGGCACCACGGACAGGCCACCGGACGGGCGCTCGACGCGCGTGACCTCCGCGCCGAGGTCCGCGAGCAGCATCGCGCCGTGCGGGCCCGGCCCGATGCCGCCGAACTCGACGATCTTCAGGCCCTGCAGCGGACCCACGTCAGGCGCCGGCGGGGGCTTCGAACGACAGGCGCGGGGCGAAGATCGCACCGGTGGACTCGGCCAGGCCGCGCATCGCCTTGGCGTGGTTGCCGAAGTCCGGGTGTCCCAGTGCCGCGCGCAGGGCGTCGGCGCTCTCCCACAGCGCGATGTTGATGTACGACGCCGGGTCGTCGAGCTGCCGCGACAGCGTGTACTGGATCAGGCCCGGCTGCTCGCGCAGGAAGGCGGCCGTCTCGTCGAAGGCCTTCTCGAACTCCTCGGCGTCACCGGTGAGCGTGAAGCGGTTGAGGAAGGTGATCATGAGGTAGCTCCTCCGGAAGCGGTGTCATACCAGGGAAAACCATGCCCACCACCTCTTGAGACGTGCTCAAGGGACGACCGCCACGCTCTGCACCATGCGCATCATCGATCTGTCTTCCCACATTGACGCATCCGCGTACGAAGCGGACCCGGTGACGCACGAGGTGCTCACGGCCGCCCAGGGTGCCGAACACATGGCCGAGCAGCTCCAGGCGCGGCTGGGCATCGAGTTCGACGTGTCCGTGCTGCGGGACTCCGAGTTCCTGACGCTGGACCGGATCAGCCTGACCTCCCACACCGGCACGCACGTCGACGCGCCGTCGCACTACGGCTCGAAGACCACGTACGGCAACGGGATCCCGCGCCACATCGACGAGATGCCGCTGGAGTGGTTCCACAACCCCGGCGTGAAGCTCGACGTCCGCGGCCACGGCACCGGCGTCATCGGCGTCGAGGTGCTGGAGAAGGAGTTCGCCCGCATCGGCTACACGCCGAAGCCGATGGACATCGTCATCCTCGACACCGGCGCCGCCGAGCACGCGGGCACCCAGACCTACTTCACCGACTACACCGGACTCGACGGCCCCGCCACGAACTTCCTGCTGGACCTGGGGGTCAAGGTGATCGCGACCGACGCGTTCAGCCTCGACGCGCCGTTCCCGGACATCGTCAAGCGCTACCTCCAGACCAAGGACGAGAGCGTGCTGTGGCCCGCGCACTTCGCCGGCCGCGACCGCGAGTACTGCCAGATCGAGCGCCTGTCGAACCTGGAGGCGTTGCCGGACTTCGGGTTCACCGTCGTCGCGTTCCCGGTCAAGATCAAGGGCGCCGGCGCCGGCTGGACGCGGGCGGTCGCGCTGCTCGACGACTGAAAACCGGACAACCGTTCCTCAAGTGAGAGCTGAATCACCGTACCTACCTTCGTAGGTATGGAAAACAGCGATATATGGCCACCGGAGAACGAAGACCACATCGTCCGCGGAATCGACTGAGCACACCGCCAAAGGGCCGCCCTCCGACCGGAGGGCGGCCCTTTTACGTTCCCGGGTTCACGCCAGACGAGCGCGAGCGGTCTCGATCGTGTCGTTGGCGTCCAGCAACGGCAGCACCTGCGAGGCACCCGACCGCACGGCCTTGGTGCGGCGCGCGAACGACGTCAGCGTCTGGCCGGGACCGGCCTCCACGAGCAGCACGTCGTACATCGCCACGAGCTCGTTCAGCGCCGGTCCGAAGTAGACGGCGTCGGTCAGCTGGCGCGTCCAGAACCGGGCCGACAGCGCGTCCTCGGCGGTCATCAGCTTGCCCGTGTAGCCCGAGTACAGCGGCAGGGACGGCGCGACCGGCGACGCGGTCCAGTTCGCCAGCGCCTCGTCCACGGCGGGCTGCATGGCCGGGCTGTGGAACGGCGTCGACGCCGGCACCGTCACGACGATGTACTCGTCGGCCTCCAGCCGCGCGCGGACGCGGGCCAGCGGTGCGTCGGAGCCGGCCAGCATCGTCTGCCGGGCGGAGTTGACGGCGGCGATCGCGACGTCGCCCTCCAGGTACGGCAGGAGATCGGCCTCGGACGCGGCGACGGCCAGCATGCCGCCGGACGGGATCGGCACGGCCGACACCACCCGGTCGCGCACGAGAGAAACCGCCTCCTCCAACGAGAAGACGCCCGCGAGCGTGGCCGCGACGACCTCACCGGCGGAGTGCCCTATCAAGGCGACGGGTTCGACGCCCCACGACAGGACGGTGCGCCCGAGCGCGTAGTCGAGGGCGAACAGCAACGGCTGCGCGCGCGAGACGTGGTCGACGTCGGCGCCGGACAGCCAGTCCTCGCAGGCGACCGAGCCGACCTCGCCGAACAGTTCGAACACCTCGTCGGCCACCGAGGTGAACACGGCGTCCGTGCCGTACAGGGACGCCGCCATCCGCGGGTACTGCGACCCCTGCCCGGGAAACATCAGTGCTACGTCCACAGAAAGCCTCCAGAGACGGCTCGAGGGCCGCGAAGGGGACACCTTCGCGGCCCTCGAGGCCCGACATCACCTGTACTCGCGAACCACCATGGCGGAGTTGTAGCCGCCCTTGCCGCGCCCGAGCACCAGCGCGGCCTTGATCTTGCCGTGCCGCGCCTCGTTCATCACGAGGTCGAGCTCGTACTCCGGCACGAGGTTCTCGACGTTGATGGTCGGCGGGATCGCGCTCCAGTAGATGGAGAGGATCGCCGACGCCACGTCGAGGGACCCGCCACCGGCGAAGAGACGGCCGGTCATGGTCTTCGGGGCCGTCACCGGCACGCCGTACGGCCCGAAGATGCCCTTGATCGCCTCGGCCTCGGCCTTGTCGAGCTCCGGGATGCCCGCCGCGTCGGCGAACACCACGTCGATCTCCGAGGCGTCCATGCCGGCGTCGCGCAACGCCAGCTCGGCCGCGCGCTTGAGGCCCGGCTCCCGCGACGGCATCTTCGAGTCGAACGTCGAGGCGTACCCGACGATCTCGCCGTAGATGCGCGTCCCCGGCCGTCCCGCCGCCGACTCCGGCGTCTCGACGACCATGATCGCGCCGCCCTCGCCCGCGACGTACCCGGAGGCGTCGCGGTCGAACGGCAGGTAGGCGCGCTTCGGGTTGTTGTTGCGGGACAGGCAACCCGAGGCCTGGTGGGCGACCCACGCCCACGGGCACAGCGAGGAGTCCATGCCGCCTGTCAGGGCGAGCTGGACGCCCTTGCGCAGCTGGCGCCGGGCGTGGCCGATGGAGTCGATGCCACCGGCCTGCTCGGACACCACCACCGCGCCGGGACCGCGCGTGCCGTGCCGGATGGAGATCTGGCCCGTGTTGACCGCGTAGAACCACGCGAACGACTGGTACGCCGAGACGTACTCCGGGCCCTGGTGCCACAGCTTCTGCAGCTCGCGCTGGCCGAACTCGTACCCGCCCGCCGTCGCCGCGGTGATCACCGCGATGTCGGTGTCGGGGATGTCGTTCGGCTGCACGCCCGCGCCGCGCAGCGCCCAGTCCGTGCCCACCAGCGTCAACCGCGTCATGTGGTCCGTCTGCGGCAGCAGCCGGCCCTGCAGGTGCCGGCCTGCCTCGAAGCCCGGCACCTCACCGGCGATCTTCGCCCAGTAGTTGGCGCTGTCGAACCGGGTGATCGGCCTGATCGCCGCCTCACCGTGCAGGGTCGCCCGCCAGTACGCGGTCGGCCCCAATCCGTTCGGCGACGCGATGCCGATTCCCGTCACCACCGCCCGAGTCACCGGCCTGCCCCTTCCACCTTCTTGAGCACCATGGCGCTCTGGAATCCACCGAAACCACTGCCCACGGTGAGGACCGTGTTGACCTTCTTCTCGCGCGCGACCAGCGGCGTGTAGTCGAGGTCGCACTCGGGGTCCGGCTCGTGCAGGTTCGCCGTCGGCGGGATGAGGTCCTGCTCGAACGCCAGCAGCGAGCCGACGATCTCCAGGGACCCGATCGCGCCCAGCGAGTGCCCGATCATCGACTTGAAGCCGGAGACCGGGGTCTTGTAGGCGTGCGCGCCGAGCGACCGCTTGAACGCGGCCGTCTCGTGCAGGTCGTTCTGCTTGGTGCCCGACCCGTGCGCGTTGATGTAGCCGACGTCCGTGGCGTCCGCCCGCGCCTGCTTCAGCGCGATGTTGATGGCGTCGGACATCTCGATGCCCTCGGGGTGCAGGCCCGTCATGTGGTAGGCGTTGCACCGCGAGGCGAAGCCGCCGATCTCACCGTAGATGTGGGCGCCGCGGGCACGGGCGTGCTCCAGCTCCTCCAGCACGATGATCGCGCAGCCCTCGCCGAGCACCAGGCCGTCGCGGGTCTTGTCGAACGGCCGGCACGCGGTGGTGGGGTCGTCGTTGCGGGTGCTCGACGCGCGGATCACGTCGAAGCAGACCACGGTGATCGGGGAGAGCGGGGCCTCGGTGCCGCCGGTGACGACGACGTCCGCGGAGCCCTCCATGATCAGCTCCGCCGCGTACCCGACCGAGTCGAGACCGGAGGTGCAGCCCGTGGAGACCACGGAGACCGGCCCCTCGGCGCCGACTGTCCACGCCAGCTCCGTCGCCATCGAGGACGGCGTGAAGTAGTCGTAGAGGTGCGGGACGGCGTAGGAGGCGTCGACCTCCCAGTACTTGCCCCGGTCGGAGCCGACGATGAACTCGCGCTCCAGCGAGGTCGTGCAGCCGACCGCGGTGCCGAGCGAGACACCGATGCGGCCGGGGTCGAGCTGGTCGAACTCGATGCCCGAGTCGGACATGGCCTCACGGCCGGCGACCACCGCGAACTGCGCGGCGCGGTCGAGCCGGCGGATCTCCTGCGGAGTGAGGCCTTCGCGCACTGGATCGAAATCTGCTTCTCCCGCCATGCGGGAGCGGTACGGAGACGCGTCGAAGTGCGTGATGTTGCGAGTCGCCGTACGCCCTTCGGACAGCAGTTTCCAATACGCCTTCGTTCCGATGCCACCAGGTGCGACCACGCCCACCCCGGTGATGACGGCGCGACGACTCATCGGACACCTCCAATCGCCTTGTGTGCGGACACGGTCTGCTCCAATCTCGGACAGGGCACGGGAGCGATACCTGTCTCTGCCGAATGAACCGATGGTGAAACGGCCCGATCGAGACCACCTCGAACGACGGCGTAGGACCCCTGTACGAGGCCCGCCCCCGCCTCGGCCGCGAGCAGCTGCCTCGCCGCCGAGCCGCCGTCGTCGTGACATCCGAAACCCAGGGGCACACCGGTCTCCGCGACCGCCTCGACGATCTCGCCGATCTGGTCGGGCCACAGCGTGCCCGCGGTGTCGTGCAGCAACACGGTTTCCGCCCCAGCCTCCGCGGCGGTGAGGACGACCTCCAGAGCGTGCTCGGGGTCGACCAGCCAGCCGTCGAAGAAGTCCCGCGCCTCCACGACGACTCGTCGTTCGGCGCGCACGAGTTGACGCACGGCATCCCGCAGGACCGAGAAACCGTGCCCTTGGACAACTATCGCCACCGCGGGCGTCTCCGCGGCGATCAGTGCGGTGAGGTCCTCGGGACCTCCGGAGGCGATGAGGGTGGCGGCCCGCAGCCGGAGCTCGATCGCCGCCCTGCCGAAGAACCCCTGGGGGTGGGACGACCGGGCGGGGCGACCTCCGTCGACGAACGCCACGCCGAGCGCGTCGAGGCGCCGCGCCGCGACCAGCCTGTCCGAGATGGACAGTCCGGTGCGGCGCAGCGAGATGTCGTAGAACTCCATCAGAACCCCGACAGCAGTACGCGGGAGGCCTCGATCTCGTACGCGCAGGGCGCGACGTCCGAGGACGGGCACCCCTTGCGCGCGTGGTCGGCCGCGGCCTTCTCCAGGTACATGGACACGACGTGGAGACCGTTGCGGCTTGCAGCGCGTGCTGCGGCGGTGAGCAAATCCGCGCCACTCAACCCCATCGCTCCACCTCATCCGTTCTCGGCGAATTCCTTGGCGTGCCGGAGCGTCGTGAGGCTGTTGGTGCCCAGCGCGTGGCGGATGAGCTCACGAGCGCGCTCGATCGTCCCGTCGGCGCCCAGCACCTGCTGGATCACGTCGGGCCGGATGACGACGGTGTGGTGCGAGGTCGCCTCGATGCCGGCCTCGATGCCGTCGCCGATGTCCCGGAACGTCCACCTGCCGACGTGCGCGGCCATGATCGGCGGCGTGTGCGTCTGCTTGTAGACGATGCCGTCGTACGGGGTGCAGACCCGCACCGAGTGCGTGGTGTGGATCGACCCGTCCGGACTGCGGGTGTCCATCTCCATGGACTGCACCCCGGTGACGGCTTCCTTCAGGTCCAGCCGCGCCACGTGCGGCAGGCGCTCCGGCCACAGGTCGGACCGGTACAGGAACTCGTAGACGTCCTTGCGGCTCGCGTGGATCGTGATGCTGTCGGAGAACGACAGCACCAGCTTGTCGTAGTCGTCGCCGTACTCGGCCGCCCGCTTGAGGGCGGCGAGCTCGGCGTCGCTGTTGTTGTTGACGGCGTTCAGGATGAGGTCGACCGCCTCGGGCTGCGCCGCGGTGAAGTGGTGGAGCAGATCGACCCGTGTCGCCGAGTCGGCGATCGGGACGATCCGCCACTCCCCACCCATCGTCTTCACCGGTGCGGCGGAGCGCTCCTGCTCGAAGGAGATGTGCAGGTTCGCCGGGTCGAGCTCGCGACGGGACGTCCACGTGCGCACGTCACCGTTGGCGAACGCGTGCAACCGCAACCGCTCCGTCGAGCCGTCCCGTTCGAACACCTCGGCGTGCACCGTGGGTCCGAAGATGTACGGCCAGGTCGTCACGTCCGCGACCAGGTCGTACACCACCTTGGCGGGAGCCCCGATCATGACCGTGTGCGTGGTGGTGTGCGTCATGTCCGTCTCCGTTCCCGAGTCGCCGGCGTCAGGCCGCGATCTGTCCGTTGACCTTGTCCAGCAGCTGACGCGGCGTCTCGATGTACGCCATCTCGTCATCCGCGACGGAGGCCCCGGTCTTGCGCTTGATCAGCGCGACCGTCTCCAGCAGGGCGAGGGAGTCGAAGCCCAGCTCGAGGAACGGGATGTCGAGAATGTCCTGGCCCGGCTTGAACGAGTCGTCGTCGCCCGCGGCCTCGTTGAGGATCTCCTTGAGGCCCTCGATGGTCAGTGCGCTCACGGCTAGCTTCCTTTCCTCCAGCGGGCGAGTTCTCGCGCGCCCACGACTGAGGTTGCCAGCGCACACATGTGGGCCACTGGAGGGTTCCTCGAAGAAACCGTTGCGGCACAAAGCAAAACGGCCCCCACCACAGTGTGGTGGGGGCCGCTGGAGCCGAACTCAGGCGAGCAGGCGCTGCAACTGCCTGGTCTCCGCGCTGTCGAGGCGCGGGTCGGACGTGAGGATGGCGTGCTGCAACGTCTGCAGGCGCGACGAGGGCTCGACGCCGAGCTCCTCGATGAGGGTGTTGCGTAGCGCCTTGAACGCGTCGAGCGCCTGCCACTGCCGGCCCGCGCGGAACAGCGAGATCATGTACTGCGCGCACAGGTTCTCGTTCATCGGGTTCTGCACGGTCAGCACGGAGAGCTCGCTGAGCAGGGCCTTGTGCTTGCCCATCCGCAGCTCGGCGTCGATGCGCGTCTCGAGCACGCCGAGCCGTGCCTCCTCCAGGCGCACGACCTCGATGCCGAGCGGCATGCCGGGCCGCACGTCCACGACGGCCGTGCCGCGCCACATGTCGAGGGCCTGGCGCAGCAGCCTCGACGCCGACGCGTAGTCCTCCACGTCGTAGGCCTGCTGGCCGGCTCGGCCGAGGCGTTCGAACTCGTGCACGTCGACGGCCTCCGGCGGCACGTCGAGCAGGTAGCCGCCGTAGCGGGTGACCAGCACTTCCTTCGCGCCGGTCTCGTCGGAGCTCCCCAGCGCGTCACCGATGAGCTTGCGCAGCTGCAGGATGTAGGTCTGGAGTGTGGTGCGCGCGCTGCGCGGCGGCCGGTCGCCCCACAGCTCCTCGATGAGCGTGGGGACGGACACGACCTGTCCGGAGTGCAGCGCGAGCAGCGCCAGGATCTGCCGCGGCTTGGCCGCGGTGGGCGTCACCGAGCGACCGTTCACCTTGGCCTCGACCGGCCCCAGGACCTTGATCTGCATCGCGACCCCTCCTTCGATTCCGAGCACGTGATTAGTCTGCTCGGACCAACGGGACGGCGTTAGTGCACAGGCCATCGATGTCAGGTGAGTTCTGCCCGGGGCGGGTATGAAAACTTCATACCGGGGCGCATTAGCCGGTAACTACCGGGCCATTAGCGCAGGTCCGCATGATTACCCACATCAACCCCGACCCAAACATCGGAGTCACGAAATGTCCGGTACGACGGTGCAGCACCTGACCTCGGTCCCCACGATCTCGGACGACGCCGACGACATGAAGATCTACCAGTTCGACCGTGAGGCGTCGATGGACTGGTGGATCGTGTACGCCTCCGGCATCTGCGGCTCGGGCAGCAGCTACCTGGCCGATGACGAGGTTCTCGCGGCATGAGACGCGAACTGGCTGAACCGGGCGAGCAACGCATCGGGTTCAAACGGCACCTGCGCCCGCAGATAGTGCACGGCGAGGCGGTGTACCTGATCGGCGAGTCAGGGGTCACGGCCGTCGCGGGCACTCATGTGGAAGCTCTGGCGCCGTTGCTTGACGGCACCCGCGATCTCGCCGCGCTGCTGCGGGACGTCCCCGCCGGCCTGACCGCCGAGAAGGTGGCCCGCATGCTCACGCGGCTCGCCGCGGCGGGCCTGATCGGCAGGCGCGGCACGGAGGACGGTTCGGCCACGACAGAGGCCTCGCTCGCGTACTGGGACGCGGCGGGTCTCGACCCCTCGGACGCGGCGGAGGCGACGACGACGTCGCTCGTGTCCGTGGTCGCGATCGGCGACGTCGATCGCGAGGAAATCGCACAAGCTCTGCGCCACAACGGTTTGACGGTCACTTCGGGGAGTGCTGACCTCACTGTCGTGGCGTGCGCCGACTACCTGACCCCCGAGCTCCGCGACATCGATGACGCACACCGCGCCTCCGGCACGCCCTGGCTGCTGGTCAAACCGGTCGGTGCGCAGGTGTCCGTGGGCCCCTTCATCACCTCCACCGGCGACGGCCCCTGCTGGCGCTGCCTCGCCACCCGCCTCTCGGTCAACCGGAAGGCGGAGGCGCACGTCCGGGCGCGCTGCGGGCAACGGGGCCCGGCACCGCGTCCCACCATCGGACTGCCGTCGCTGCGGGCGATGGCGCTGGAGATCGCGTCGGTCGAGGCGGCGAAGTGGCTGGCCGGGATCCGCCACGAGACGCAGACCGCGATCTGGAACTACGACAGCCTCACCATGAAGGTCACCCAGCACGAGGTGCGGCGCCGCCCGCAGTGCCCCGGCTGCGGTGACCCCGGGATCGTCGCGCGCAGGGCGTTCGAGCCGGTCGAACTCACGAGTCGCGTGAAGCGCTCCTGCGACGGCGGCGGCCACCGGTCGTCGTCGCCGCAGGAGGTGCTCGACACCTACCGGCACCTCGTCGGACCGGTCACCGGCGTCGTCACGGAGATCCGCCGCAACGACCACGGCCCCGCGTTCTTCAACTCCTTCGTCTCCGGCTCCAACCTGGCGGCCGTCGGCGAGGGCATCGACGGCCTGCGGTCGTCGCTGCGCGCCGACACCGGCGGCAAGGGCGTGACCCCGCTCGACGCCGAGGTCGGGGCGTTGTGCGAGGCCGTCGAACGGCGCAGCGGCGCCTACTTCGGGGACGAGGCCAGGGTCAGCAGCAGCTTCTCCGCTCTGGGCGACGCCGCGATCCACCCCTCGGCCGTGCAGCTGTACCACCCGGAGCAGTACCGCGGCCGCGAGGCGTGGAACGCGGACCACTCCCCGTTCCAGCACGTCACCGCGGTGTTCGACGACGACGAGGTGATGGACTGGACTCCGCTGTGGTCGCTCACCGAGCAGCGGCACAAGTTCCTGCCCACCGGCATGTGCTTCTTCGGCGCCCCCTGCCCGCCGAGTGTCACGTCCGACTCCAACGGCTGCGCCGCCGGCAGCAGCCTCGAGGACGCGGTGCTGCAAGGACTTCTCGAGCTGGTCGAACGCGACGCCGTCGGCATCTGGTGGTACAACCGCACCCCCGTTCCCGGCGTGGACCTGGACTCGTTCCACGACCCGTGGGTCGACGAGCTCCGCGCGGTGCACGCGGGCATCGGCCGCGAGGTGTGGCTGCTCGACGTCACCACGGACCTCGGCGTCCCGGTGATGGTCGCGGTCTCGCGGCGCACGGACGGGCCGCGCGAGGACATCATGTTCGGCTGCGGCGCGCACCTCGACCCGCGGCTGGCGGCACGGCGGGCGCTCACCGAGCTCAACCAGTGCATGCCCGCGGTCTGCGAGCCCGTCGACCTGTCCAAGTTCGACGTCGACCTGCGGCGCTGGGTGGAGAACACCCGGCTCGCCGGCAACGAGTGGCTGGCCCCGGACCCGTCGGTGCCCGCGCGGGACGTGCTGCACCACGGCCACGTCCACCGCCGGGACCTCGCCGACGACGTCCTGGCGATCCGGGAGGTGCTGGAGGCCCGCGGCATGGAGGTGCTGGTGCTCGACCAGACCAGGCCAGACCTCGGGTTGCCGGTGGTGCGGGTCGTCGTCCCGGGGCTGCGTTCGTTCTGGTCAAGACTCGCTCAAGGACGGCTCTACGACGTGCCGGTACAACTGGGGCGACTGACCCGGGCCCGTCACCTCGACGAGCTGAACCCCGTCCCCTTCTTCATGTGACTGCCAGAGCGGAGGCTCCGTGGTGCCCACCCAGTCGCACGTCCCGACCGGCCGCCCGCTGTGGTCGTTGCTGGAGGACGCCTTCGTCGACGACGGTGGCGACAGCATCACCGTGCACGGCAGGTGGGGCGCCATCGAGATCGCGGACACCAGCCCGCTCGTGCGCGAGGCCCTGCAGCGGATGAGCCTCGGGCCGGTGGCGCTCGAGAACATCTCGGCGCTGCACGAGAACTTCGTGCGCTGGAAGAACGGCTCCGGGCCGTGCCTCATCTGGCGCAAGCTCAAGAACACGCTCGACCAACTGGGTGGTTGCCTCGTGCCGTCGCTGGGCCTCAACGACGGCGCGGGACCGATCCTGTCGGTCGTCGCGGTGACGAAGGACGCCGTGTTCGGGTTGCCCCACATCACCGAGGACGAGCTCGTCACGATCCGGCGCGGCACCGAGATCGAGCGGCTGAACGGGGACCAGGCGCTCGCGTGCGCCGGCCAGCAGTACCAGGTGATCCTGCACAACGCGCCCGCCACGGAGATCGCGAAGTGGTTGCTGGAGACCGAGACCACGATCGCCGACATCGCGGACGTCCTGCACCTGCAGCGGTCTCTCGTCGCCGACGTCGTCGCCTACCTTGCCGGGGCCGGTCTCGTCGTCCCGGCGAGACGTTGAGCTGACGCCATGTTGCTCCGATCGCGGATCCCGGCAGGCGGGATTTCCCAGGAAGCGCCCGTATCATGGCCGCGTCCCGACCCACGTGTGGGAGCTGCTGTGACGCTGCGACAGGAACGCTCATCGGTGTCCCGTCGTTTGGCGTACGTCGTGATCACCGTGGTGTTCGCCGGTTACTTCGGCAACGCCTTCCTCTACGTCCTGCAGGCCGGTGCCACGCCCACGCGGATCGCGGGTTCGCTGGCCTGCCTGCTCTCGATCGGCTACCTGCAGCTGCGGGTGTTCTCCCGGCCGGGCACGGACCTGAGGTCAGCGAAGGCCTACCTCGCCCTCGGCGCGCTGGCGCTGCTGGCGTTCGTCCCGGTGGCGTTCTTCCCCAACGCGTGGGCGGGCATGCCGGGGTTCCTCGCCGGCAGCGCCCTGCTGGTGCTGCCCGGCCGCGTCCGGTGGTTCGTGTTCGTCGCGGTCGCCCTCGCCAACGCCGTGACCAAGATCGGCCAGTGGGACACCGGCGTGGTGGCGTACTACATGGCGTCCTCGCTGGTCGCGGGCCTGGTCGTCTTCGGTCTGTCCCGCCTGCCGTCGCAGGTCGAGCAGCTGGAGGCGGCGCGGTCGGAGCTCGCGCGGCTCGCGGTGTCGCGGGAACGGCTGCGGTTCGCCCGCGACCTGCACGACCTGCTCGGGATCAGCCTCTCGGCGATCACCCTGAAGGTGGAGCTGACCCGCAAGCTGATCGGTGAGCACACCGACCGCGCGCAGCGCGAGCTGGCGGAGATCATCGGCATCACCCGCGAGGCCCTGACGGACGTTCGTGCGGTCGCTTCGAGCTACCGCGAGCTCTCGCTGGTCGACGAGCTCGCGTCGGCGCGGTCCGTGCTGAACGCCGCCGGCGTGGCGACGACGATCGAGGCGGACCTCGCCGACCTGGCCCCGCGGTCGCGGACCGTGCTCGCGACGGTGGTGCGCGAAGGGGTGACGAACCTCCTGCAGCACAGCGAGGCCACCCGGTGCGCGATCACGATCTCCGAGGCGGGCGGGTTCGTGTCGATCGACGTCGTGAACGACGGCGCGCCCGCCTCGGCGAGCGCGGACCGGGGTAGCGGCCTCGGCAACCTCGCCACCCGCACCACCGCGCTCGGCGGCTCGCTGCTCGCCGGGCCGTCCCCGGACGGCACCTACCGGCTGCACGCCGAGGTGCCGGTCGACCCCGCGCCGGAGGAGCAGGCGAGCGACCAGGGCCCCGCGGGCCCCATGATGGCGACGCGCTTCGCGCAGGTGCTGCTCACGGCCGTCATGCTCCTGTACGCGACCACGACGACGACGCTGGCGACGTACTTCTACCCGAAGGTCGGGGCGGTCGGGATCGCAGCCTCCGCCCTGGGCAACGCGGCGATGGTGGCGTTCGTGCTGGCCGTGGTGAGCCGTCCGCACGTGCGGCTGAGCCAGGCGCGCGTCTACGCGGTGCTGGCCGGGATGGCCGTGTGCGTCTACACCGCCCAGTTCGTGTTCCAGATCCCCTACCTCGGCGGTGTGCCCGGCTTCCTCGCCGGGTCGGCGGCGCTGCTGCTGCCGCGCCGGGTGGGCTGGGCGGCCTTCGTCACCGTCGTCGCGGTGCAGGGCCTCATCTACCACCTGATGGGTCCCGGGATCGGCGAAGGCGCCGTGGACACGGTGTACGGCGTGATCGCCGCGACGAACCACGGTCTCGTGCTCTACGCGCTGACCCGGTTGCGGTCGATGGTGACCGAGCTGCACGAGGCCCGCGAGGAGCTGGCGACCGCCGCCGTGACGCAGGAACGCCTGCGGTTCGCCCGCGACCTGCACGACCTGCTCGGCTACAGCCTCTCCGCCATCACGCTGAAGAGTGAACTGACGCACCGGCTGGCGACGATCGACCCCGGCCGGGCGCGGCAGGAGCTCACCGAGGTGCTGGAGATCTCCCGGCAGGCCCTCGCGGACGTGCGGTCGGTGGCGCTGAGCTACCGCGAGCTGTCGTTCGCCGAGGAGACCCAGTCGGCGCAGGCGCTGCTGTCCGCGGCCGACATCGAGGTGACCGTCCGGATCGACGCGTGCGACCAGCTGCCGACCGACGTGACGGTGACGCTCGCGACCGTGTTGCGCGAGGGCGTGACGAACCTGCTGCGCCACAGCAAGGCCGAGCACTGCGAGATCGTGCTGGAGAGTTCGCGGCACCTCGTCACCATGGACATCGTCAACGACGGCATCTCCGCGGACGACCAGCGGTCCCGCGACGGCAGCGGCATCGGCAACCTGACCACGAGGGTCCGCGCACTGGGCGGCGACCTGCGGGCCGGCCCCACGCCCGAGCAGACCTACCGGCTGCGGGCGGAGATCCCGATCCTCTAGCGCGGCGGCCGGTCGAACAGGGCCAGCTCCGCGTCGTCCGGCGCCTCGAAGACCCGCGCGTACGCCGCCAGCAGCTCCTCGGTGATCACGACGAACCCCTCGCGGTTGCGGACCTGGAGCCGGCGGACGAGCTCGTCGAACTCTGCGGTCAGGTGGTACAGCTCGACCTCCACTGCCCACGCGCGTGCCTGTTCCCGCAGCTCGTCGCGTTCTTTCCGGCTCCAGAAGCCGAACTCCAGGACGACGTCCAGGCCCTGCTGGAGCAGGTCCCCGGCGAGCGCCGTGAGCCTGCGTTCGAGGCGTTCGCGGAACGGCTCGTCGAACAGGTCGACGCCCAGGTCGGCGATCCACTCGTCGGGGCAGAGCCGGACGGCCCGGCGGTCGCGTTCCAGCCGTTTCGCCAGGGTCGTCTTGCCGGAACCCGGCAGGCCGCACAGGAGGATGAGCCTGGGCACGGGGTCATGCTCGCACGGCGGGTGGTTTGGGGCGGTGGGATTCGGGAGATGGGTGGCGAGCCGCCACCACTCAGCGTCGTGGAGGGGCGCACGCGCGTCGGCTGCCCCTCATCGCGTCGCGGACGCACGGAGCTCCGGTGCGCGACACTCCGCACAAGCCGTTCTCGTGCGTTGACCGCCCACGCGCGGATCGCTCTACCTCACAAACCGCAGCGACCTCGCGCGCGCCGGTCACCCGAACGCGCGCGGGGCGCTCACAGCATCTCGATGACCGCGCATCCCCAGCTGTACCCGGCGCCCACCCCGAACATCACGATCCGCTGCCCCGACGTCGCCTTGCCGGTCTGCACCAGGTGGTCGAGGCTCGCGAACTGGTCCCCCGCCCCCAGGTGCCCGACGGTGCGGCTCCACGACCACGTGGTCCGGTCGGCGTCCAGGTCGTACGGGCGCAGGTAGTTCACGTCGAGCCGGCGGCGGCCGAAGTGCGGCAGGATCACCCAGTCGGCGTCGCCGATCTTCATGTCCGCGTCGGACAGGGCCTGCTCGACGGCGAGCGCCTGGCCGGCGTTGGCCTTGTTGATGCCGTAGGAGAGGCCGAACTCGCGGCTGAAGGTGTGCTTGGCCTCCTCGAAGTCCACCGGGATGCGGTGCGAGAACGGCGCGAGGCCGAACGGCACGTCGCCGCGGTGCAGCGGTTCGAGGTCGGAGTCGGCGTTGATGGCCAGTGAGAGCAGCTGGGCGTAGCCGCCGCGGGTGGACAGCACGATGGCCGACGCGCCGTCGCCGTAGGGCGTGCCGGGGTCGGTGCGCCACCGGTCGATGCCGGGCAGGCAGAAGCGGTCCGACGACGTCAGCAGGGCGTCGCGGCCGGGCCTCGCGGTCAGGTAGGAGACCGCGAGGTCCATGGCGGCGAGGCCGCCGTTGGACATCTGCCGGATCTCCAGCGCCAGGCAGGAGTTCCGCACCGTCTCGCGCTGGATGTAGGAGCCGACGGGCCACAGGTCCTGGCCCTGGTGGTAGGTGGTGGCGTGCAGGATCAGGTCGACGTCGTCGGGCGCGGAGCCCGCGCGCGCGAGCGCCACCCGTGCCGCCTCGACCGCCATCTCGGCCGCCGACTCGTGCGGGGAGACGGAGACGGACTCGACGTCCGTGCGCGCGACGAGCTTCGGCTCGCACTCCCCCGACGCGATCGCGGCCTCGACCGTCAGGGTCGACGGCAGGCGCACCCCGTTGCCGCTGACGAAAACATCCTTCACTCGCACCGCGGTCAGACCTCCTTCAGAGCGCGTGCGATGCGCACGACGCGTTCCGCCTGCAATTGGGCCGCCTGCAACGCCATCTCGTCGACGGGCACGTTGTCCGCGCCCAGGACGTGCGAGGTGCCGTACGGGTTCAGGTCGCCGCCGGGGGGCACGATGATCCCGCCGAAGTGGCAGACCATGTTGTAGATCGAGACCAGCGTGGTTTCCATGCCACCGTGCAAAGATCCGCCCGAGGTGAAGGCGCTGTACACCTTGTTCGCGAGCAGGCCGCTGAACCACGCCGGCCCCAGCGTGTCGATGAACTGCTTGAGCTGCGCGGACACGTTGCCGAAGCGCGTCGGCGTGCCGAACACGACGGCGTCGGCCCAGAGCACGTCGTCGACCGACGCGACGGGCACGTCCGCCGTCTCCTCCAGGTGCGCCGCCCAGGCGGGCCGGGACCGCCACGCCGCCTCGGGCGCGAGCTCCGCGGCCCGCACCAGCCGCACGTCGGCGCCGTGCTTCTCCGCTGTCTCGGTGATCTCCGTGGCCAGCCGGTGGATCGTCCCGGTCGAGGAGTAGTACACGACGGTCACGTTGACGGCGCGTTCCATGGCGCATCCCTTCGCAAGGCAGCTCTCCCCACCCTCGTCGGGTCGCCTTGACGCGACGTGGAGCGCGACATGAACGCCGGGAGATAGGGTGTCGCGCGGAGGGGCGCGATGATCAGGGTTCTGCTCGCGGAGGACATGCACATGGTGCGCGGTGCTCTCATCGCGCTGCTCAACCTCGAACCGGACATCGAGGTCGTGGCCGAGGTGAGCTCGGGCGACAAGATCGTGCCGACCGCGCGTCAGCACAAGCCCGACGTCTGCGTGATCGACATCGACCTGCCGATCCTCGACGGCCTGAGCGCCGCGACGACGATCCGCGAGACGATGCCGCAGGTCAGGACGTTGATGTTGACGTCGCTCGGCCGTCCGGGGACGTTGCGCAGGGCGCTGGCCGCGCGCGTGGACGGGTTCCTGCTCAAGGACGCGCCGCCGTCGGAGCTCGCCGACGCGATCCGCCGCGTCCACGCCGGTGAGCGCGTCGTGGACAGCCAGCTGGCCCTGGCCGCGTGGGACCGCGGCGAGTGCCCGCTGACCGACCGCGAGCTGGAGGTGCTGCGCCTCGCCGCGAACGGCGCCGACGCCCCCGACATCGCTGTCGCGCTGTCGTTGTCGGTCGGCACGGTCCGCAACTACATGACGACGATCATGACGAAGCTCAACGGCCGCAACCGGGTGGACACCATCCGCATCGCCGAGGAAGCGGGCTGGCTGTAGGCCCCGCTCCCGTTCCGGCTGTGCGGACGGCACCGGTCACGCCGCCTTCTGCTGCTGGCTGGCGCGCAGGTCGAAGCCCGGCTGGGCGACGATCTCCGGGGTGAGCGCGTTGCCGCTCTCCAGGATCCGGCGTCCCATCAGGAAGTCGATCGGGCGGTTGTACGCCTCGATTCCGATCAGCCTGTCGTTCTTGAAGCAGAACACCGAGAACCGGCCCTCGGCCGGGTCGCCGACGAGCACCGTGCGGTCGTGCCCGTTGGTGAGACCGGCGGTCTGGAGCTTCACGTCGTACTGGTCGCTCCAGAACCACGGCAGGGCGGTGTAGGGCTCCGCGCTGCCCAGGATGGCCGACGCGACCGTGGTGCCCTGGTCGGTGGCGTTCTGCACCGACTCCAGGCGGATCAGGCCGCCGGCGTGCGTGCTGGCGAACCGCGCGCAGTCGCCGACCGCGTAGATGCGCGGGTCGACGGTGCCGAGGTGCGCGTCGACGACGATGCCGTTGTCGACGGTGAGCCCGGCGCGCTGCGCGATCTCGGTGTTGGGGACGACGCCGATGCCCGCGACGACGAGGTCGGCGACGAGCACCGTGCCGTCGGTGAGCTCGACGAGGCCTTCCCTGACCGCGGCGACGCCCGTCCCGGTGAGGATCTGGACGCCTTCGCTGCGGTGGCGGTTGACCAGGTGCTGGGCGGTCTCCGCGGACACCGCGCGTTGCATCACCTGCGGCTGCGCCTCGACGACGGTCACCTCGTGGCGCAGCTTGCGCACGACGGCGGCGAACTCCAGGCCGATGAACCCGCCGCCGATGACGACGACGTCGAGCCCGATCTGGCCGTCGAGGCGCTGCTTGATCGCGTCCGCGTCGGCGACCGTGCGCAGGTTCAGCACGTGCTCGGCGCCGGGGATGGGCAACGGCCGCGGCCGCGCGCCCGTCGCGAACACGAGGTGGTCGTAGGAGACCGTGCGGGCACAACCCAGCACCGCCACCCGCGCCTGGCGGTCGACGCCGATCACCCGTTCGTTGCGGATGAGCTTGATGCCGCTGTCCTCGTAGAAGGAGTCCTGCCGCAGGACCAGTCCGGCGAGGTCGGTCTCCCCCGCCAGGTAGGCCTTCGTGAGCGGGGGCCGCTGGTACGGCGCGGCCTGTTCGTCACCGATGAGCGTGATGGGTCCGCGGTGTCCCTGCTCGCGCAGGGACACCGCGACCTGGCAGCCCGCCTGCCCGGCCCCGACGACGACTACCGACTCGCCGCGCATGTCAGTAGTTGCCCAGCCCGCCGCAGACGTTGAGCGCCTGCGCGGTGATCGAGGACGCGGTGTCCGTGGTCAGGTACGTCACGAGACCGGCGACCTCTTCCGGCGTGCTGTACCGACCCAGCGGGATCTTGGCGTTGAACTTCTCGAGGACCTCGTCCTCGGTGACACCCCAGTGGTTCGCGTAGCCCTGGCGGACACGGCCGGCCATGGGGGTCTCGACGTAGCCGGGGCACACCGCGTTGACGGTGATGCCGGACTTCGCGAGCTCGATGCCGACGGCCTTGGTGAAGCCGACGACGCCGTGCTTGGACGCCGAGTAGGGCGCGGCGAACACGACGCCCTGCTTGCCGCCGGTGGAGGCGATGTTGATGATCCGGCCCCAGGTCTGCTCGACCATCTTGCCGGTGGACAGCACCTCTTTGGTGAAGCGGAAGACGCCGTTGAGGTTGGTGTCGATGACGTCGAGCCAGAGGTTCTCGTCCAGCTCGGCGGTGATGCCGCCGCCACCGCGCCCCGCGTTGTTGACGAGGATCTCGACGGGCCCGAAGACGTCGACGGCCTTCTGGACGGCGTTGCGGATGTCCTCAGTGGACGTGACGTCGGCCGACGCGCCGTCGGCCTCGATGCCTTCTTCTTTGAGCTGCTTGACCGTGGTCTGGACGTTCTCGGCGTTGCGGGCGACGACGAAGACCGCGTGCCCCTCCTTGCCGAGGCTGCGCGCGACCTCGAGACCGATACCACTGGTAGCGCCCGTGACCAGGGCGACCCGTCGCTGGCTCATGCTTTCTCTCCCTTAGAGTTGCTTCTCAGGCATGTGCACGACGAGCCCGTCCTGCTCCTCGGTCACGGGGATCTGGCAGCTCAGCCGGCTGTTCGCCTTGCGCTCGCAGGCCGTGAAGTAGAGGAGCTCGTCCTCGACCTGGTGCATCTGCGACAGCGGCTTGGTGTTCTCGGGGTCGATGTACACGTGGCAGGTACCGCAGGAAGCCCCACCGCCGCACTGGGCGACGATTCCCTTGATGCCGTTGAGAACCGCGCCGCGCATCACGGTGTCGTCCTGGGCAACGTCGACAACGGTCTCAACCCCGTCGTGCGCTACGTAAGTGATCTTTGGCATGGCAGTTCTCCCACGGATCTGCGGCTCGCCGGACGTGGTTCACCTTGGGGGGCGGCGCTTTGCACGTGGTGGAGACCACCTTGAGCGGGTTCGGGCGGCTCCGGATGTGGTTTCGGGTCGCTGGGGTGTGGTTTCTCGTGGTTTCGGGCGTGGTTTCTCGGGCCGCCGTGCGCTGGGATGTCAGGCACGGCGGTAGGGCGTGTTGGGGGCGCCGCGTCAGGCGTGCCGGGCTCCGCGTCAGGCGTGCCGGGCGCGGGTTGCGTCACTCGGACGGGTGATCCTTGTCCGGATTCACGCTTGGCGCCGTCTGTTGGATGTCACGAAATCATGGTCATCTTCTCCGCCGGATTAGGAAGGCGCGGGCAGGGCGAGACACGGTCGGAAACGGAGGGCACGCGGTGGGGTGGTGAGGTCGCTCGATTGGAAGCCCTCTGAGAGGGCACACGGTGGAGACGCGCGGTGGAGACACGCGCGAACGCCCGCGGGAATGCGGCGGGGAGGAACCTTCGAGCGCGGGAAATGCGTCGGGTGAACCGTCGAGCACCGCGGAAGTTGCCGGAACGGCAAGCCAGCGTGCACCCAGCCTCCGCACCCGCCCAGAATCGGGCCATGCCATCGAGAACCCGCCGCCGTGACCAGCCACCGCCCAAGACCGGTGGCGGCTCGTGCACATGATCGAGGAGACCGGGCGGCACGCCGGGCACGCCGACGTCGTCCGCGAGCTGGTCGACGGGACGACCGGGCGCTGAAGCCGCAACGCCGCGCCTGACTCGCTGAAGCCGGAGCGCCGCGCCGGGCCGGGTGCGCTGAAGCCGGAGCACCGAGCCTGGCCGAGTGCGCTGCAGCTGGAGCACCGAGCCGGATGTGGTGAAGCCGGAGCACCGAGCCTGACTCGTTGAAGCTGGAGCGCCGCGCCGGGTGCGGTGAAGCGGGAGTTCCAGGGGCGTTCGAGCCCGCCTTGCGACGCTGCGGTGTCGGCGCACACCCATCACGCGGAGGTTCCACCGTGCCCCTCAAGGAGTTCTACGACCAGCAGGTGAACTGGTCACCGCCGTTCGAGGACGGCCTTGAACGCGCGACGGTCGTCGTGCCACGCGACTACTCCGATCCGGACGGTCCCAAGCTCACCATCGCCCTCGCCCGCCTCAGGGCCACCGACGCGAGCAAGCGGCGCGGGGTGCTGCTGGCCGTCAACGGCGGGCCCGGTGGGGACGGTGGGGACGGGCTCAACCTGATCAAGCGGCTCGGGAAGCGCGTCCGGACCGCCTACGACCTCATCGGGTTCGACCCGCGCGGGTACGGCGAGTCGACCAAGCTCTACAGCGAGGTCACGGTTCCCAAGGCGCCCTTCGACTCGCGGCCGCCGGACTCGTTGTTCCCTCAGCTGGCCGAGGACATGCGGTTGCGCGAGCTCGGGTGCGAGAAGGCCGGCGGGGAGCTGCGCAAGCACATCACGACGCGCAACACCGCGCGGGACATGGACCTGATCCGCGTCGTCCTGCAGGAGGAGAAGATCTCGTTCGTCGGGTACGCGTACGGCACGTACGTGGGTGCGGTGTACGGGACGATGTTCCCGGAGAACCTCGACCGCACGGTGCTCGACTCGTGCATCAATCCTCAGTGGACGTGGCGCGACCAGTTCGTCACGCAGGCCGAGGCGGTCTACCGCAACGTCGAGCTGTGGGCGGAGTGGACGGCGCAGCGGGACGGGCACTTCCACCTCGGCACCACCGGGCAGGCCGTCGTCGACGAGATCGAGAAGGTCGTCGCCAAGCTCGACGAGCAGGAGCAGGTGCACCTGCGGACGTTGCTCGACGGCGCGGTCGGCACCAGGGCCACGGACCGGGCGCAGTGGGACTCGCTGGGGTACCTCATCGGCGACCTGACCACGGCGCTGGACGACGGCAACCTCGACAAGGCCCGCACGCTCATCGTCGGGCAGGGCACGTGGCGGCCGCAGGACTCCGAGGGCGACCTGCGGGTCGGTGTGCTGGAGGCCATCACGCTGGAGACGTACTGGCCGCAGGACCTGGAGGTCTACTACAACGACGTCCGCAAGCACCGCGCGCAGCACCCCTACGGCTACGGGGTTCTGCGGGCCCAGCCGTGGGTCGGGGCGTTCCGGACGTTCGAGAGCGTGGAGCCGCCGACGAAGCTCGCGCAGCCGGGCTACCCCAAGGGGCTCGTCGTGCAGGCCGACGGCGACCCGATGGACCGGGTCGAGGGCGGCATCGAGCTGGCCGCGCTGCTGGACCACCCGCTGGTCGTCATCGAGGACTCCGGTGACCACGAGGTGTACGGGTTGGCGGGCAACGAGGTTCTGGACGCGCTGGTCGACGACTACCTCGTCGACGGTGTGCTGCCCGCGTCCAAGCACACCCGGATCCCCGGCCACGTGAAGCGCCCGGACATCCCGAAGGACTGAAGGACTGGGCAGAACCACGAAGGGGCCCCGCTCACGAAGAGCGGGGCCCCTTTCGGCGTCCGGACTCAGTCCTCCGCGGGCAGGTCCCACGTCACGGGGAGCTCCCAGAGGCCGTAGATCACGGCGCCCTCCTTGCGCGGGATCTCCAGGAACGGCTTGGCGAGCCGCAGCGAGGGGATGCGCTGGAACAGCGTCGACCACACCAGCTGCATCTCCAGGCGCGCGAGGTCGGCGCCGATGCAGTGGTGCAGGCCGTGGCCGAACCCGAGGTGCTTGCGGGTGCCGCGCTCCAGGATCAGCTTCTCCGGCTCCGGGAAGATCTCCGGGTCGCGGTTGCCGTTGAGGCCCAGGCACAGGATGCCGTCGCCGGCCTTGATGGTCTTGCCCGCGATCTCGATGTCCTCCAGCGCGACGCGCGGGATGGCGGTGTCGCCGATGGTGGCGAGGCGGACCAGTTCCTCGACGGCCGGCTCGATCATGCCCTCGGGGTCGTCGAGCAGCAGCTTGAGCTGGTCGGGGTTCTCCAGCAGGGCGGCGGTGCCGAGCGACAGCATCGAGGCGGTGGTCTCGTGGCCGCCGTTCATCAGCAGGCGGATCATGTTGAACAGGTCGCGGCGCGTGTACTCCTCGCCGGAGGCCGCGTACTCGGCCATCGCGCGCGAGAGGAGGTCCTCGCCGGGCTCCTTCTCCTTCAACGTGATCAGCTTGTCGACGTAGGCGTTCACCTCGACGATCGCGGCCTGGCGCTGTTCGGGCGTCGAGTGGCCGCCGAGCAGGCAGGTGCCGTGCTCGATGAAGAAGTCGTGCTCGTCCTGCGGGATGCCGAGCAGCTCGCAGATGACGGTCATCGGCACGGCGAGGGAGAACTCGCGGTGGAAGTCGATGGGCGGCGTCATCGTGAGGATCTTGTCGATGTACTCGTCGACGATCTCCTGGATGCGTCCGCGCAGCCGCTTCACCTGGCGGTTGGTGAACGTCACCGCGGCCTTGCGGCGGGTCTTGGTGTGCTCCGGGTTGTCGTAGCCGATGAACGACGTCTCGGTGCGGAACTCCGGCGGCGCGACGAAGTAGAACGGGAAGTTGTCGTGCTTGCGGGAGGCGCTGATCCGCGGGTCGGTCAGGATCTGCTTGATCGTGTGGTACCCGCTGATCGTCCAGATCCGCAGACCGGACCCGGTCAGCGTCACCTCGACGACGTCCTCCTCGGCCATCTGCGTGTACTGGGCAGGCGGCGTGAACGGGCATGTGCGCTTGTACGGGAACGTGTCCACGCCCGGCTCGGTGGCGCTGCTGGTCATGTGGGTCTTCCTCCTAGTCGAGAACTTGGCTCACGCCAGGTCAGCGCCGCCATCGAGCGTGATGATCTGACCGGTCACCCACGAGCTCGCCGGCTCGGCGAAGCGGGTGATCCACGGGACGACGTCGTCGACCTCGCCGGTGCGCCCCAGGGGCGTCTGGGAGGCCTGGAAGCCGAAGTAGCCCTCGACCTCCTCGGGGCTCAGTCCGTTGGCCGCGTAGACCTCCGTGCGCACCGCGGCGGGCGCGACCGCGTTGACGCGGATGCCCTGCGGGGCCAGTTCGAGGGCCCAGCTGCGGACGAGGCTGTCCACGGCGGCCTTGCTCGCCCCGTAGACGCCGCCGCCGGGGACGGCGATGTGACCGGCGTTGCTGGAGACGAACACGATGCTGCCGCCGGGTGAGGTCATTCTCGGCAGCAGTGCGGCGGTCAGCACCAGCGGGCCGACCAGGTTGGTCTCCAGGACGTCGCGTGCGGTGGCGAGGTCGAACCCGGCGACGGGGGTGAAGCGGAAGATGCCGGCGTTGTGCACCAGCACGTCGACCCTGCCTCCGCCCAGTTTCACGGCGTCGGCGACCTTCTCGGCGCCTTCGGGTGTCGTCACGTCCGCGACGACGGCGGTGATCGCCGGGTGCAGTGCGACGACTTCGGTGAGCCGGTTCTCCCGGCGGCCGGTGATGATCACGTTCGACGCGCCGAGGTCGGCGAACGCCAGCGCCGCCGCGCGGCCGATGCCGGTTCCCCCACCCGTCACGACGACCTGCTGTCCGGCAAATGGTGCGTCCGACATGACGCCTCCAGCTTCTCTCCACTCGGTAGGGCAGTCGTCAGCAACCCTGCTCGGTGTTCCTTGAGTCCAGGTCTAGGTCCGGCGGAAACCCTGGGGGCATGGGAACTCTCGCGGTGGGCAGGTGGCGCGCACGGGTCGGCAGGCCCGGTGGCGACACGGAAAGCGAGCTCGAGTTCGCGCGCGACGGATCGGCGTTGCTCGTCGTGGGCGGAAGGGGATCCGGTACGTGGAAGTCGACCGGCCCCGACACGTTCAGCTACCACATCCTCGAAGAACTGACCGGAACGCCGGGCACGATCGAGATCTCGCAGGACGGTGTGCTGCGCGGCGACGAGTTCGTCAGCAGCGGGAACGCGGTGGTGCGACTCGAAAACGGCACCACGGCACGGGAAGCCGCGATCCGGATCACGGCGCAGCGGCTGGGTTAGAAACCTCGAAGGGGGCGCCTGTGCAGGCGCCCCCTTCTCCTCCTGCGCGCGTCAGGAGAACTCGACCGTCACGTTGCCGGTGTACTCGCCGGCCAGCAGCGACAGCAGTGCCTGCGGCGCGGTCTTGACCCCGCCCTCGACGATGGTGTGCGGGAAGACGAACTTGCCCTCCTGCAGCCACTGTCCGAAGTGGACGACCCAGTCCTGGATCTGCTCGGGCAGGTGGTAGCAGGCGAACGGGCGGATCTCCAGGTGCTTGGTGATCGCCGTCATCAGGTCGAACCGCGGGTGCTCGGCACCGTCGTTCTGGTTGGACAGCGCGCCGCACAGGGCGAACCGGGCGTGCGGGCGGGCGGCCTGGACCGCGGCCTCGAACTGCTCGCCGCCGACGTTGTCGAAGAAGACGCTGATGCCGTCCGGGGCGAGCTCGCGCAGCCGGTCGGCCACCGGGCCGTCCTTGTAGTTGAACGCGGCGTCGAAGCCGAGCTCGTTCACCAGCCAGTCGACCTTGGCCTGGCTGCCGGCCGAGCCGATCACCTTGGCACCGCGGGCCTTCGCGATCTGCCCGGCCAGCGACCCGACACCGCCGGCGGCGCCGGTGACGAACACGACGTCGCCCTCACCGGCCTGCGCGAGGGTCGCCATGCCGTAGTAGGCGGTCGGTCCCTGCGACAGGAAGTAGACCGGCGACGGCACGTACTGCGGGTTCTGCTTGATGAACTGCTGTGCCGGACCGGACCAGTACTCCTGCCACGGCCCGAACGACTGCACCAGGTCCCCGACCGCGAGGTCGGGGCTGTTCGACTTCACCACGGTGCCGACACCGCCGGCACCGGCGGGCTCGCCGACCTTCCACGGCGGCACGCCGGGGATCTGGCAGTCGGACTTCATGAACTCCTTGAAGGCGGCGGCCACCGACACGTAGTCGACGCGCACCAACACCTCACCGTCACCGGGCTCGGGGACGGCCACCTCGACGACGTCGAAGTGCTCGAGGGTCAGGTCGTCCTCGACGTGCTTGGCGAGCCTGACCTCCCACTGCTTCTCGGGGATGCTCATGGCTCTCCTTGGATCTCTAGCCCCACGTGACGGGGAACGTGACGAGTGAGTGGTTGATCTCGCCCTGGTGCCACGACAGGTCCTCGTACGGCACGGCCAGGCGGAGGTCGGGGAAGCGGCGGGTCAGGCCCTCGATGGCGATCGCCATCTCCATGCGCCCCAGCTGCTTGCCGAGGCAGTAGTGCACGCCGTGCCCGAACGCGATGTGCGGGTTGGTGGCGCGGTCGATGTCGAGCTGCTGCGGGTTCTCGAAGACGTCGGAGTCGCGGTTCGCCGACGACAGCACGAAGAACACCGCGTCGCCCTTCGCGATCCGCTGTCCGCCGAGCTCCAGGTCCTCCGCGGCGATGCGGTGGAACCCGGTGGTGTCGGTGGCGAACAGGTTGACGTGCCGCAGGAGCTCCTCGACGGCCGCCGGGATCAGCGACGGGTCGGCGACGAGCCGCTTCCACGTGTCCGGGTGGTCGTGCAGCAGTGCGAGCACCGAGTTGGAGATCTGGTTCGCGGCGGTGTCGAAGCCGGCGCCGATGAGGGTGAACGCGAACGTCACCAGCTCCTGCTCGCTCAGCTTGTCGTCGTCGTCCCGCGCGGAGATCAGGTCGGACAGCATGTCCTGGCCGGGGTTCGCGCGCTTCTGCGCGATCAGGCCCATGACGTACCCGGCGAGCCGCCCGAACGCCCGCATCGGCGCCTCGGGGTCGTTCTCGTCGAACGTGGCGAACGCCCGCGCGTCCTGCTCGAAGATCTTCAGGTCCTCGGTCGGCACGCCCAGCAGGTCGCCGATGATGGTGAGCGGCAACGGGACGCAGAGCTTCTCGACGAGGTTGACCGGCCCGCCTTCGAGCTCGACGGCGTCCAGCAGCTCGTCGCACACCTTCTGCACGCCCGCGCGCATCGCCTCGACCTTGCGGACGGTGAACGCGCCCATCACCAGCTTGCGCAGCCGGGAGTGCTCGGACCCGTCCAGCGAGATGATCATCTCGGGCGTGGTGGTCATGGCGCCGCCGACCTGGGGAGCGCCTTCGGCGCACGTCAACGCGCGGCTCAGCCTGGAGTCGGCGAGCCCGGCGCGGACGTCCTCGTACTTCGTGATCACCCAGGTCGGCGTGCCGGAGCTCGTCCGCACCTTGGCCACCGGGCAGGTGGCGCGCAGCGTGTCGTACTTGGGGTCCGGGCCGCGGTAGGAGGAACCGCTGAACGGGAACTCCTCGTCCAGTTCAAGGGGCAGCACGGGACACCTCCGCAGTATTCGGCCTGGCCTCGCGCCGAACCTTGCTACGGAAACCTCGAAGGCGGCTCGAAACCTGGATGTCGACCGGGAGTCGAGGAGCCGTACCTACCTTCGCGCCATGGACACTGCACTCGTGCCGTTCCGGGTCGAGGTTCCCGACTCCGAACTGGCGGACCTCAAGCGGCGGCTGGCAGCGACCAGGTGGCCCGACGCGGAGACTGTCGACGACTGGTCCCAGGGCATGCCCCTGGCCTACGCCAAGGAACTGGCCGAGCACTGGGCCACCGTCTACGACTGGCGCGCGACGGAGGCACGGCTCAACGCCGTCCCCCAGTTCAAGACGGAGATCGACGGCGTCGGCATCCACTTCCTGCACGCCCGCTCCCCGCACGAGAACGCGCGGCCGCTGCTGCTCACGCACGGCTGGCCCGGTTCGGTCGCGGAGTTCCTCGACGTGATCGAGCCGCTGACGAACCCGCCGGACCCGGCCGACGCGTTCCACGTCGTCGCGCCCTCGTTGCCGGGCTACGGTTTCAGCGACAAGCCGACCGGAACCGGCTGGACGCTGGAACGCATCGCGGCCGCGTTCGTCACGCTGATGGGCCGGGTCGGCTACGACAGGTTCTACGCGCACGGCAACGACTGGGGTTCGTTCATCACGGGCATCCTCGGCCACATCGCGCCGGACCACGTCGAGGCGATCCACCTCGTCATGCCGTTCGCCCCCGCGCCCGAGGGTGACGTGCAACTGTCCCAAGAGGACTACAAGGGGCTCGGCGCGCTGAAGGAGTTCGCCGCCAAGGAGTCCGCGTACGCGGCGGTGATGAACACCAAGCCGCAGTCACTCGGCTACGGCCTCACCGACTCGCCGGTCGGGCAGCTCGGCTGGGCCGGCGAGAAGTACTGGTCGTGGAGCGACCACGACGGGGACGCCGAGAAGGTCATCCCGCGCGACCGGATCCTCGACATGGTCTCGGTGTGCTGGTTCACCGCCACCGCCGCGTCGTCGGGCCGGCTGTACTGGGAGAGCTACAACAAGTCGCCGCTGACGCAGGTCGGCGTGCCCACCGGGTTCTCGGTGTTCCCGGCGGACGCGCGCATGCCCAAGCCGTGGGCCGAGCACCGGTTCACGGACCTGCGCTACTGGCGGGAGATGCCGTCGGGCGGTCACTTCCCCGCGCTGGAGAACCCGGTCGTGCTCGTCGAGGAGCTGCGGGCGTTCTTCCGCCTGGTGCGCTCATGACCGCCACGATCGGCAGGCCGGAGGCGCCCAAGGCGGACGCACCCAAGGCAGGGGCCCGGCTCGGCCTGGTGCTGGCCGTGTGCTGCCTGGCGCAGTTCATGAACGTGCTGGACGCGTCGGTCATGAACGTCGCCCTGCCCTCGATCTTCGAGGAGCTGAGGTTCGAACGGCACGACCTCCAGTGGGTCAACAGCGCCTACACGATCGCGGTGTGCGGCTTCCTGCTGCTGGGCGGGCGGCTCGCCGACCTCTTCGGACAGCGCCGGGTGTTCTTCCTCGGCGCCACCCTGTTCACCGTCGCGAGCGCCGTCGGCGGCATGGCGACCTCGCCCGGCACGCTGATCGCGGCCCGCGGGTTCCAGGGTCTCGGCGCCGCCGTGATGGCACCGGCGTCGCTGACGGTCCTGGGCACGACGTTCACCGATCCCGGTGCCCGCGCGAAGGCGTTCGGGTGGTGGAGCGCGGTGTCCGGTTCGGCCGGCGCGGTCGGCGTGCTGCTCGGCGGCATCGTCACCGAGACGCTGGGCTGGCGCTGGGTGCTGCTGATCAACGTGCCGCTCGGCGTCCTGCTGGTCTCGCTGATCCGCGGCGCCGTGCCGGAGACGGCGAGCAACGGCGGCCGCAGGAGCCTCGACGTGCCGGGCGCGATCACCGTGACGATCGGCCTGATGGCGCTGGTCTTCGGCATCGCGCAGTCGCACGAGCTGGGCTGGGGCTCCTGGCAGGTCGCCGGGTCGCTGGCGCTCGCGGTGGTGCTGTTCGCATTCTTCCTGCGCCAGCAGACGGTGTCCGCCCACCCGCTGATGCCGCTCGGCATCTTCCGCAACCGCGCGGTGACCGCGGCGAACGTCGTGGCGTTCTTCGCGATCGCCGCCTTGTTCAGCACCTTCTACTTCCTCACGCTGGTGCTCCAGCAGGTCCTCGGGTTCAGCCCGCTCGCCACCGGACTCGGCTACCTGCCGCTGTCGATCGGCATCGCGCTCGGCGGCTACGGCGTGGCGCGGATCGTGCCGAAGACCGGGCCGCGGCCGGTGCTGGTCGCCGGTCTGCTCACCGCGACCGTCGGACTGGTCTGGGTGTCCACGGTGGACGAGACGTCGACGTTCCTCGGTTCGATCCTCGTGCCCACCACGTTGCTGGGTCTGGGAATGGGCGCGGTCCTGAACGCGACGACGAACGCCGCCACGTCCGGGGTGCCGCGCGAGCAGGCCGGTCTCGCGTCCGGTCTGCTGAACACGATCCGGCAGATGGGCAGCGCGATCGGCCTGGTCGTGCTCGCCACGATGTCGTCGGCCCGCGCGGACTCGCTGCTCGCGGACGGGCAGCCGTTGCGGCACGCGCTCGGGTCCGGTTTCGGGCTCGCGTTGCTCGGCGCCGGCGTCTTCACGTTCTGCGGTGCGCTGGTCGCGTTCGCTGTGCCGCGCAAGAAGTAGACCTTCAAGCGAAACGGCCCCTCGGGAACTCCGAGGGGCCGTTTCGCTTGAAGGTCAGAAACCCTTGCCGTGCAGGTCGACCGGCAGCGCGACCAGCCGGTGGTTCATGTCGGCGGCCTGCCACTGGAGGTCCTCCTCCGCGACCGCGAGCCGGGCGGCGGGGAAGCGCCGGGTCAGCTCCTCGAACGCGGTGGTCAGCTCGATGCGCGCGAGCGGGGCGCCGAGGCAGCGGTGAATTCCGTAGCCGAACGCGATGTGCGCGTTGTCCTCGCGGGTGAAGTCGAGCACGTCGGGGCTGGTGAACAGCGTCTCGTCGCGGTTCGCCGACGTCGTCGACACGAACACCGCGTCCCCCTTGGGGATCGTGACGCCGAACAGCGTCACGTCCTCCAGCGCGATCCGCGGCAGGCCGGTGGTGTCGTTGGTGGACAACGCGATCCACCGCAGCAGCTCCTCGACCGCGGCCGGCACCTCCTCCGGGTGCTCGCCCAGCCGCAGCCAGACGTCGCGGTGGTGACCGAGCAACGTCAGCGCGGAGCTGGCCAGGTGGCACGCCGTCGAGTCGCCGCCGGCACCGAGCAGCGTGTAGCCGAGACCGATGAGCTCACCGACCTCCAGCCGGTCGTCGCCGATCCGGGCCTCGGTGAGCGCGGACAGCACGTCGTCGCCGGGCTCTGCCATCTTCGCGAACACCAGCGCGGCCATGAACTCGCCGAGCCGCTCCCCCGCCGCGGCGGCGACCTCGGGGGCGTCCACGGCGGCGAACTCCCTGATCAGCCGGGCGAACGTGTCGCGGTCCGCGGCCGGTACACCGAGCAGGTCGCTGATCGCGATGATCGCCAGCGGGAACGTGACCCTGCCGAGGAGATCGACCGGACCCTCGAGGGCCTCCGCGTCCGCGCGGTCCAGCAACTCTCCCACCAGCCGCTGGATTCTCGGTCGCATGGACTCGATCCGGTCGGCCGAGAACGCCTGCGAGGCGAGGTCGCGCAACCGGGTGTGCGCGGGCGGGTCCAGCGAGATGATCATCCCGGGCGGTGCCTGGAACAGGCCGGGGAACGTCGGCGCGGCCGGCTCGTAGGACGCGGCGCGGGAGAACCGCACGTCGTCGAGCACCACGCGGACCGAGTCCTGGGTCGTCGCGACCCAGCAGTGGCCGCCACCCGCCGCGGGCAGGCGCACGACCGGGCTCGACGCGCGGAACCGGGCGAACTCCGGCGCCGGACCGGCGTAACTGGATCCGGGAACGGGAAAGGAAACCACCGTGCGCTCCTCACGCTCGTAAGGCTGTTTCCGCACGTTAGGAGCGTTGGCCTGAACCTCGATCTAGTGCCGTTCGAGTGACCGAGTGGACGCTGAGCGTGATCGGCCACACGGCAAAACACCCAAATCGGGAGATCCACCATGACCATCCTCGTCACGGGAGCGCGCGGCAACGTCGGCCGTCGCGTGCTTCAGCGGCTTTACGCGGCGGGTCACAGCCTCCGCGCGTCCGGCCGAAACCCCGCGGAGCTCGACGTCCCCGAGGGCGTGGAAACCGTCGCCCTCGACCTCAACGACCCGGAGACGTTCATCGCGGCCCTCGCCGGCGTCTCCAAGGTCCTGCTCTACGCGGAGCCCGACGGCATCGCGCAGTTCCTCGACGAGGCGGAGAAGGCCGGCGTCGAACGCGTCGTCGTGCTGTCGTCCAACACCGTCGGCCTGCCGGGCGCCGAGGAGGACCCGCTGGCGCACCACCACAAGGTCGTCGAGGACGCCGTCGTCGCGTCCGGCCTCGGCTACACGATCCTGCGTCCCGGCGCGTTCATGAGCAACGCCTTCGGCTGGAGCTACTCGCTGCAGGCCGGCGACACCATCGACCAGGTCTTCCCCGAGGCCCAGGTGGCCCCGGTGCACGAAGACGACATCGCTGACGTCGCGGTCGTCGCACTCACCGAGAAGAAGCTCCAGGACGAGGTCGTCGACCTCACCGGCCCCGAGTCGCTGACGTTCCGGCAGGAGCTGGAGATCGTCGGCGACGTGCTCGGCCGCAAGCTCGTGGTCAACGGCCTGACGCGGGAGGAGGGCCAGGCGCAGATGAGCAACTTCGTGCCCCCGCCCGTCCTGACCTCGCTGCTCAACCAGTGGGAGGCCGCCGTCGGCGTCGTCGCGGACACGAGCGCGACCGCCGAGCGGATCACCGGCAAGCCCGCCCGCACGTTCCGCCAGTGGGTCGAGGAGCACGCCTCGTTCCTGGCGTGACGCGCCTGGCCGGACGGAGCGGCGGCCCGTCCGGCCAGGACGGCGGTCAGACCCTGGTCAGCGTGAACGTGATCGTCGACGTGCCCAGGTTCGTGCCGTCGGCGAGGTAGAACGTCGACGGGCCGGAGCTGGTGACGTTGTTCGGTCCGCTCTGGACGGCGTCCTGGTCGAAGTCGACGTAGGCGAAGTAGGCGCCGTTCTCGTCGTACACCTTCTCGCCGCGGAACTTGAAGTGGAACGTGTTCACCCCGGTGACCCACCACGTGCCCTTGGTCGTGGTGTTCTGCTCGTTGGTGATGAACGCGCTCCCGTTGGCCTTGAACACCATGCTGGTCGGGTGGTTGCCGTCCGTGCGTGTCACGTAGCCGGACCAGCTGCCGACCGGTGTGCAGCTCGTCGCACCGGCGGTGCCGGCCAGTGCGAGCAGCACGACGGCGGTGAGGGCTCCCAGGCGGGCGAGGAAGGTCGAACGTTTCGGCGTGAACGTCTGCATCTGTGCGGCTCCAGCTCCTGTTGCGTGGCGGCGGACGCGCGCAACCGTGGACGAACCCCCTCAGAGACCACTGCACAACGGCTCGAACGTGCCGTTGTCCGCTCTGGCACAAGCTCCTCTCGACTTGGGTAACGCAAAGTTTTCCTTACTCAAGGGCTGACAGGGAGGACGCCGTGACCGAACGCGAGACAGAGCTCTGCGACCTGTTCGGGGAGGTGCTCGGGGTACCGGGGATCGAACCGGAGGACCACTTCTTCGACCTGGGGGGACATTCGCTGCTGGCGTCGAAGCTCGTCAAGCAGGTCCACGAGCGGTACGGCGTCCGCGTCCCGTTGCGCAGCTTCTACGAGGACCCGACGGCACGTGCCGTCGCCAAGCAGCTGGACCAGGCAGCCTAGGAGTTCGAGATGCGGTGGAATGACCTGTACATCGCCGGTGTGGGCACATATCTGCCCGAGCAGGTCGAGACGGTGGACGACGCCATCGCGGCCGGCCGGTACACGGAAGAGAAGAAGGTCATGAACGGCTACCGGGAGCTGCGCGTCGCCGCCCCCGGTGAGACCGGACCCGTCATGGCGTCGAAGGCCGGCATCGAAGCCGTGGAGCGGTCGGGACTGAGCCCGCTGGACTTCGGCCTGACCGTGCACGCCTCCCTGTCGCACCAGGGGCTCGACCTCTGGACGCCGGCGAGCTACGTGCAGGCGAACACCGTCGGCGGGACCGGTCCCGCGTTCGAGGTCAAGCAGGGCTGCAACGGCTTCATGGCCGCGGTGGACCTGGCGGCCTCCTACCTCGCGTCGCACCGGGACCTCCCGGCCGCGCTCGTGACGGCGGGCGACGCGTTCCACCTGCCGTACTTCGACCGGTGGTCGTCGGAGGAGCAGAACGTCAACGGTGACGGCGCGGGCGCGTTCGTGCTGTCGAACCGCTCCGGCTTCGCGCGCATCCGCTCGATCCACTCGCACGCCGACTCGACGCTGGAGCAGATGTCGCGCGGCTACGCGAAGTGGACGACGGGCCCGTTCGCGGACGGCGAGACGTTGCAGCTCAACAGCGGCGTCGAGGACTTCCTGAAGAACGCCGACGTCGACCTCGACGACATGATCGCGCGCATCGGCGGCGGCGTGCGGCACTCGCTCAAGATGGCTTTGTACGAGGCGGACATCGAGCTCGAGGACGCCCGCTTCTTCCTGCACCAGCAGCTCGCCGAGACGATCGTCACGCACGGCATCTGCGGTCTCCTGGGGGTCGACCGCGCTTCCACGACCTACGACTGGGCCAAGCAGTACAGCATGGTCGGCACCGCGGACATCGCGATCGGCCTCGACCACGTGCTGGCCGAGCGCGACCCGAAGCCGGGTGACCTGGTCGTGCTCCAGTCCTCCGGCGCGGGCTACGTGTGGACCGCGGCCGTGATCGAGATCCTCGAAGTCCCCTCCTGGGTCTAGGGATCGTGCGAACGACAAAAGGGGCGGGCCCTCCTACGGGCCCGCCCCTTCTTCCGCGTTCTCAGACGTAGAGCGACTTCGAGGTCCAGTCCGGCTCCGGCAACGCCTTGCGGTCGGTCTTGCCGTTGCCCGTGATCGGCAGCTCGTCCACCACGACGAACCCGGCCGGCACCATGTGCTCCGGCATCGACGCGCGCAGGTGGCCCCGCAGCGACCGCTTGTCGAGCTGCTCACCGGACCGCACGACCCAGGCGACCAGCCTGCGGTCACCGCTCGGGTGCGTGCGCACGCCCACCGCCGCGGCCCGCACCTGCGGGTGCTCGGTCAGCGCGTTCTCGACCTCGCCCGGCTCGATCCGGAACCCGCGCAGCTTGAACTGGTCGTCCATCCTGCCGAGGAACTCGACGACGCCGTCCTCGCGCCGGCGGGCCTGGTCGCCGGTCCGGTAGTAGCGCTCGCCGTTCCAGCTGCCGCGCACGAACTTCTCGTCGGTGAGGTCCGGGCGCTTCCAGTACCCGCGCGACACCTGCGCGCCGCCGACCCACAGCTCCCCCTCCGTCCCGTCGGGCACCGGCACGCCGTCGGCGGAGACGATGACGACCTCGACGTTCTGCAACGGCGTCCCGATCGGCACGGTGCCGCCGAGCTGCTCGTCCGCGCCGATGCGGTGGCAGGTCGCGAACGTGGTGGTCTCGGTCGGGCCGTAGCCGTTGACGACCTGCACCTCCGGCACGGCCTCGCGCAACGCCCGCACGTGCGGCACCGACAGCACGTCGCCGCCGGAGAGCACGGTGTGCAGCCCCTTGAACGCGGACACGTCGACGTCGATCTGCCGGTGGAACAACGCCGCGGTCAGCCAGAGGATGCTGATCTCGTTGGAGCGCAACAGGTCCCCGAGCTCCTCGGCCTGCACGACGCCGGGCGGGGCGAGCACCACGCGGGCGCCGTTGAGCAGCGCGCCCCAGATCTCGAACGTGGCCGCGTCGAACGCGACCGGCGCGAGCTGCAGGATCCGGTCGGCCGGCGTGATGGCGACGTAGTTCGGCGCGGTGACGAGGTTGGTGATGTTGCGGTGCTCCACCATCACCGACTTCGGCCGGCCAGTCGAACCCGACGTGTACATCAGGTAGGCGAGGTCCTCCCCGGACACCACCGGGAGGTCCGCGGTGGAACGGTCGCTCCGCGGCGACACCTTCAGCGTCGTGTACCCGGCGAGGAACTGACCGACCACGATGGACACCCCGGCGTCGGTGAGCATCATGGAGACGCGCGACTCCGGGTCCTCCGGGTCGACGGGGACGTAGGCCGCCCCGGCCTTGAGCACGGCCAGCAGCGCCACGACCAGCCGCGGCGACCGTTCGAGGCACACCGCCACCCGGTCGCCGGGCCGCACGCCCGCCGCCACGAGCTCGCCGGCGAACACGTCCGACCACCGGTCCAGCTCGGCATAGCTCACCGTGTCGTGGTCAGCGGAAAGCGCCACCGCGTCGGGCGTCCTGGCCGCCCGGCAGCGGAACGCGTCGGTCACCGATGCAGACATGCCCCAGCTCCTCTCATCTCGCCCCATCGTCCGCATCCCGCCTCGAAGTCCCCTCGGGTCACAACTGGCGCTACAGGGGTGCTTGAGCTGCGCGAACAACACTCAGCGCGTCCGCTGCCCCACCTGACCGGAGGCGCATCCCCATGAACGTCCGCAAGAAGGCACTGGCCGCCGTGGCCGCCGTTGCGCTGGCAGTCCCCGTCGTCGCCGCCGCTGGTGCCACCGCGAAGCCCAACTACGAGAACGCGCTCGTCGGCCGCTGGGACCTCACGGTGACCATCCACATCGAGGAACCGCCGCTGCTCACGCCGCTGTTCTGCGACTTCACCGCCGACTTCCAGCTGCACTGCGAGACCAAGCCCGGCTACCCCGACCAGCTCGAGGGCCGGGGCGTCTGGACCGCGCAGAAGGACGGCCAGTTCAGCTTCTGGATCACCCACCACGCCCACCGCGACGAGAACGGCAACCCCGTCGGCTCGATCAACGCGAGCCACCTGGGCAAGATCAGCCCGAACAAGAACAAGTTCACCACCAAGGCGCACACCTACATCAACATGAACGACGGCACCCCGTGGGTGGGTCCCGTCGACGTCGAGGGCGCCGCTTTCCGCATCTGAGGCCCCCTCACACCGAAGGCCCCTCGCGAGTCCGCGAGGGGCCTTCGGACGTGCCCGGGGCACGGACCGGGGCCCCAGGCGGCGTCGCCTGGGGCCCCGGAGTTCCAGCGGGCGGGGACTACGCCTTCGCGGGCTCCTCCGAGGACGCCTCGGCACCCTCCTCGGCCGCGCCGCCCCAGTCCTCCTGCTTCAGCCAGCGGGGCAGGAAGGAGGCGAGCAGCAGAGCCAGCGCCGCGAAGCCGAAGCCGACGTACAGCGTGGTGCGGAAGGCGTCCGTGAAGGACGCGCCCGCGGCCTGCTGCGTGTACCTGTCGGCGACCGCCTTGGCCTGCGCGTCGTTCTGCACCGCGGTGCACGCCGCCGCCCCGGCCTCGGGGGTGCCGGCGAACGTGTTGGCGGCGCAGGACTTGAACGCGTCCGCCAGCTCGGTGGCACGGGCGTCCGCGACACCGGCGGCCACGAGCTCCTGGCGGACCTGCGGGGCCAGCGACTCCGCGTTGGTCGCGCCGTGGGAGGCCAGCGGCGCGAAGAACGCCAGCGTCACGACCGAGATGCCGACCGCGAAACCGAGCTGCTGCTTGGTGTTGATCAGGCCCGACGCCGCACCCGCGTCCTGGTGCGGCACCTCCTGCAGTGCGAACAGCGCGATCGGGGTCGCGGTCATGCCGAAGCCGAGGCCGATCAGCAGCAGGCCGGGGACGAGGCCCCAGCTGGTGATGTCGGGGCTGACCGAGAACAGCAGCACCGCCACACCGACGGCGATGACCACGGCACCGACCTGCAGCACCGCGCGGCCGAACTTCGGCACCAGGGCGACGACCGAGGCCGACGCGGTGATGAAGGCACCGATGCAGAACGCCAGCAGCGTGACACCGGTCCGCAGCGGCGAGAAGCCCAGGCCCTCCTGCAGGTACAGGTAGAGGGCCAGCATGAACATGCCGGTGAAGCTGAACATGCCCAGCATCAGCGCGAGGGCCGCGGAGAAGCTGCGGGACTTGAACAGGTTGAGCGGGACCAGCGGCATGCCGTCCTTGCGCTGCTTGGCCTTCTCGTAGGCGATGAAGCCGGCGAAGCCGAGCACCGAGGCGATCATCAGGCCGAAGGACCAGACCGGCCACTGCAGCTCACGGCCGAAGGTCAGCGGGAACAGCAGCGCGGTGAGGCTGACGGTGGCCAGCACGACACCGATGATGTCCAGCCGGATCCGCTGCGGGGCCTTGGACTCGTTGATGAACTTCCAGCCCAGCGCGTAGCCGATCAGGCCGATCGGGACGTTGACCAGGAAGATCGTCCGCCAGTCCCAGCCGAAGACGTTCCAGGCGACCAGCAGACCGCCGACGAGCGGCGCGATGGTGGCGGCCAGACCGCCGATGGTGCCCTGGATCGCGAAGACCGCGCCCTTCTCCTTGTCGGGGAAGGAGACGTGGATGATCGACATGACCTGCGGGACCATGAGGCCGGCCGCGAGGCCCTGCGCGAGGCGGGAGATCACGAGCATCTCGGGGTTGACCGCGATGCCGCACAGGAACGACGTGAGCACGAAGCCGAGCACGCCGAGCTGGAACATGCGGCGACGCCCGTAGATGTCACCGAGACGACCGCCGGTGATCAGCGTGAGCGCGAACGCGAACACGTAGCCGGCGGTGATCCACTGCAGCTGCACGAAGCTCGCGCCCATGCCGTGCTGGATCGCGGGGAGGGCGACGTTGACGATGCTGCCGTCCAGCATGTCCATGAACGTCGCGACGGTCATGATGATGAACGCGATCCAGCGGCGCGGGTCGGCCGCGGGCGCGTCGACGACCTCAGCCGCCTGCGCAGCGGCAGCCGCCGGCGGCGACTCCAGGTCGGGATTGGTGTTTGTGGAGGTCACGATTTCTCCTCAGAGACTGATTTCGCTGCGCACGACAGGTGATGGGTCAGGACTTCTCGTTGTGGCCGAAAGCCGTTCGAGTAGAACGAGGTCCCACCTCCTGTCTGTGAAGACGCCTGGAACAGACGACTGCCGGTCGATGGCCCCCAGGGTGGTCCCCTCCGCTTGAGTTCCGGTCAGGCCGCGGCGGAGCGCCGCGGGCACGCCGAAGGCCCTGGTGCCGGGGAGGGACGGCACCAGGGCCAATCGATTCCGGGTCACCCGTACAGCGACGCCGGGTAGGTGCGGACGGACGCGGTCTCGTACCGCAGGGCGACGTGGCTGGAGCTGCTCACCACGTCACGCCAGAACCGTTGCAGCGCACCGCCTTCCGCGAGCCCGCTGGTGCCGGCGGCCCGCACCAGGCCGCCGACCGCGTCGACCAGGACCTCGGCCGCGTAGGCGACGTTGCGCTCGTTGCGCGCCATCGCGGCCGGGGTGAACTCGCGGTCGTCGAGCACCGCGGCGTTCTGCTCCACGAGCAGCTTCGCCGACTCGACCTGGCCGGACGCGCGGACCAGGTCGACGGCGGACGTCACGGCCTGCTTCTTCCCCGACAGCACCGAGACGCACGCTTCGAGCGCTCCCATCGCCGCACCGACGGCGGGGGCGGCGAACGTGAGGCCGCCGACCGCCTGGAACGGGACGTTGTGGCTCTCCACCGGCGACCAGCTGGTGCCGGAGACGAGGTCCGCGCGCGAGAACGACAGGTGGGAGGGCACGAACACGTCGTCCACCACCACGGAGTGGCTGCTGGTGGCCTTCATGCCGACGCTGTCCCACGTCTCGAGCACGGTGAAGTCTCTGCGCGGCAACGCGAAGAAGCGGCCTTCGTCGCCGACCATGCCGCAGAGCAGCGCCCAGTCGGCGAAGTCGACGCCGCTGACGTAGACCCACCGGCCGCTGAGCCGGTGCCCGCCGTCCACGACGGTGCCCTTGCCCATCGGCGGCTGACCGGTCACGACGAACGCGTCCGGGCCGGACGCCCAGATCTCGTCGTGGCCCTGTTCGGGCAGCAGTGCCGCGAACCTCGACGAGAACGCGGACAGCGAGGCGCACCACGCCGCGGAGGCGCAGCCCTGCCCGACGAGCAGGACCGCCTCGGTCAGCTCGGCGAACGTGCCTTCCGAACCACCTCTTCCGGCTGCGACGAAGTGCCGCGCGAACCCGGCTTCGCGCAGTGCCTCCACGACTTCGGGAGCGAGCTTGCGGGTGGCGTCCGCCTGCGCCGCGTGCTCGGCGGCGATCAGCTTCACCTTCTCCGCGGCAGCGGCCAGCCCGGCGTTGCGACCAGTCACCCCGTCACCTCCAGGGAACGTGCTCAGGCGGCCTGAACGGGCAGGTCGCGGTGGATCGTGCGGGACTTGGTGTAGAGCTTCCCGTCGATGCGCACGAGCACGTCCTCGATGGAGAACGTCGGCTCGAAGCTGACCACGCCGTCGGCGGTGGTGCGCGTGACGAGCGAGGCGTAGCTGACGTTCAGCGTGTTCTCGTCGACCTCTTCGATCAGGTAGTGGTCGTTCCAGTGCCGCACGGCGACGCCCTTGTAGCGGGGCAGCGCGGCGCTGGCGCCGGCGATCAGGGCGGCACGGCCCTCGACCTTCTCGCTCCGGTGGGCGTGGTCGGTGACCCCGTCCTCGGTGAACGTCTGGGCGTAGCCCTCCACGTCCAACGCGTCGAGCAGCCGCATCTGCTGGGCGTAGAACGTCTGGACCTCGATGTGGACCGCAACATTGACAGGGGACACGACAACTCCTCGTCTGCCGGTTTGGCTACCGCGAATATGGGTGCGGGCGCTTTACATCCGGTTGAGCCGTCCTGGTTCCACCGCGCTTCCAGGTGGGGTTGAGACAAACCGGGCACGGTCGGACGCGACATCACCCCTTATCCCAACTCGCGAGGAGGGCCACATGGCCTCAACTCCCGATGTCGCCAAGTCGGTGACGGTCGAGGCGACGATCGAGCAGGCGTTCGAGATCTTCGCGTCGAAGCCGATCGAGTGGTGGCCGGAGTCGCACGTGTTCGTGAAGGACCGCCAGGCCATCACGATCGAACCGTTCGTCGGCGGGCGCTACTTCGAGCGCGGGGCCGACGGCGAGGAGATCGCCTGGGGCACCATCACCGAGTGGGAGCCGCCGAAGCGCCTCGTCATGACCTGGCGGGTCGGCCCCTACTGGCAGCCGATCTTCGAGGACGAGAACGCCTCGTTCATCAAGGTGGACTTCGAGGCCGTCGGCCCGACGACCACGAAGGTCACGCTGACCCACGCCGACCTGCACCGCCACGGCGAGATCGCCGAAGGCATCCACAAGGCCCTCGACGGCCCCTCCCCCGGCGAGACGCTGGAGAAGTACGCCGCCGTCGTGGACCGGCACGTCCCGAAGGCTGCCTGAGACCCCCAGAACCTCAGGTGGGAAGAAGAGAACGGCCGCCCCGATCCTCCGGGGCGGCCGTTCTCTCGTCAGTGCCTCAGGCGCCGAGCTCGAGCGCCTCGTCGTGCGTGCGGTCGACGACGCTCTTCACGTCGACGATCCGGCCCAGCTGCTTGATCAGCTGGGCGGACGTGCGGCCGTCCTGGAGCTCGACGACCACGTCGAGACGGGAGAGGTCGCCCCGTTCGGCCGGCGCGAGGCTGAGCGACTCGACGTCCACGCCACGGCTGGAGAACAGCACCACGATCCGCGCCAGCGCACCGGGTTCGTTGCGCAGCAACAGGGACAGCGAATGTCTTGTCATCACTCCACCTCGTCGAACAGGGGCCGGATGCCCCTCGCGGCCATGATCTCGTCGTTGCCCGTGCCCGCCGGGACCATCGGCCAGACCTGGGCGTCCTGTCCCACCACGAAGTCGACGACGACGGGCCGGTCGCGGACCGCCATCGCCTCCAGCACCGTCCCGTCCACATCGGACTGGCTCTCGCAGCGCAACCCGACGCAGCCGAGCGCGTCGGCCAGCTTCACGAAGTCGGGGTGGCGCTGGTGCGTGCCGAGCCGCGTGTTGGAGTACCGGCCGCCGTAGAACAGGGTCTGCCACTGGCGGACCATGCCGAGGTTGCCGTTGTTGATGATCGCGACCTTGATCGGGATGCCCTCGGCGGCGCAGGTCGCCAGCTCCTGGTTGGTCATCTGGAAGCAGCCGTCGCCGTCGATGGCCCACACCGTGCGGTCCGGCGCGCCCGCCTGCGCGCCCATCGCCGCCGGCACCGCGAACCCCATCGTGCCCGCGCCGCCGGAGTTGATGAACGAGCCGGGGCGTTCGTACTTCACGTACTGCGCCGCCCACATCTGGTGCTGGCCGACGCCCGCGGTGTAGATGGCCTCGGGGCCGGCGAGCCTGCTGATCCGCTCGATCACGTACTGCGGGGCGAGCATGCCGTCGGACGGCCAGTCGTAGCCCAGCGGGTAGGTGGCGCGCAGTCCGCCCAGGTAGTTCCACCACGTCGTGAGGTCCGGAGCCCTCGTGACGACGGCGGACAGCGCGGCCAGGACGTCGCGGCAGTCGCCGACGATGCCGACGTCCGCCTTGCGGTTCTTGGAGATCTCGGCCGGGTCGATGTCGGCGTGCACCACCGCGGCGTGCGGGGCGAACTCCGGCAGCAGCCCGGTGACCCGGTCGTCGAACCGGGTCCCCAGCGCGATCAGCAGGTCGGACCGCTGGAGCGCGGCGACGGCCGGCACCGTGCCGTGCATGCCCGGCATCCCCAGGTGCAGCCGGTGCGAGTCCGGGAACGCGCCGCGCGCCATCAGCGTCGTGACGACCGGGATGCCGGTCTTCTCCGCGAGCTTCAGCAGCTCCGGCGCCGCACCGCTGCGGATCACGCCGCCGCCGACGTAGAACACCGGTCGTTTCGAGGAACCGATGAGCTGCGCGGCGTTGCGGATCTGCACCGGCGAGAGGACCGGACGCGACGGCGTCGCGATCCTCGGCGGCGTGTAGGTCGTGGCGGACGCCAGCACGTCCTTGGGCAGGTCCACGAGCACGGGTCCCGGCCGCCCCGAGGACGCGAGCGCGAACGCCTCGGCGATCACGCGCGGAATCTCGGCCGGGTCGTGCACCTGGAAGCTGTGCTTGGTGATCGGCAGGGTGATGCTGCGGATGTCCGCCTCCTGGAAGGCGTCCGTGCCGATCACCGACCGGGCGACCTGCCCGGTGATCGCGACGATCGGCACGGAGTCCATGTACGCGTCCGCCAGCGGCGTCACCAGGTTCGTGGCACCGGGACCGGAGGTCGCCATGCAGACGCCCACCCGTCCGGTCGCCTGCGCGTACCCCTGGGCCGCGTGCCCCGCCCCCTGCTCGTGGCGCACCAGCACGTGGCGGATCTTCACCGAGTCGAGCAGCGGGTCGTAGGCGGGCAGGATCGCCCCGCCGGGCATCCCGAAGATCACCTCGCAGCCGACGTCCTCGAGCGCCTTGACCAACGCACCTGCACCGGTGGTATCCACGGTTGCTCCCGAACGGTCTTCAGCCCGCGAGCTGGCGCTCCAGCTGACGGGGGGACAGCGGCTTGTCGAGCGACGGCTCGGAGCTCAGGATCGCCCGCTGCAGCTGACGCAGCCTTTCGGACGGCTCAAGCCCCAGCTCCTCGATCAGCGTGTCCCGCAGCGACTGGTAGGCCTCCAGCGACTTCCACTGCCGGCCGGCGCGGTAGAGCGCGAGCATGTACTGCGCGCACAGGTTCTCGTGCATCGGGTGCTGCGCGGTGAGCACGGACAGCTCGCTCAGCAACGACTGGTGCTTGCCGAGCTGGAGGTCGGCCTCGATGCGGGTCTCCAGCACGCCGAGGCGGCTTTCCTGCAACCGGGTGACCTCCATGCCCAGGCGGACGCCGATCTGCACGTCCACCAGGACCGGTCCGCGCCACACCTCGGCGGCGCCGCGCAGCAACCGGCTCGCGGACTCCAGGTCGCCCACCTCGAACGCGCGCTGACCGGCGCTCGCGAGCCGCTCGTAGCTGCGGACGTCGACGCTCTCCGGCGGCACGTCCAGCATGTAGCCGCCGTACCGGGTCACGAGGACGTTCTTCGCGACACCGGGACCCTCACCCGGCATGGCCGCCTCGATGCGCCGGCGGACCTGCAGCACGTAGGTCTGCAGAGTCGTGAGTGCGCTGCGTGGCGGTGTCATCCCCCAGAGCTCTTCGATCAACGTCGGAACCGTGACGACGTGACCGGCCTGCAGTCCGAGCAGCGAGAGCACCTGCCTGGGCTTGACCGCGCTCGGCGCGATCGAGACGCCGTTCTCCCGTGCCTCCAGCGGTCCCAGAACCTTGATCTCCATTGGAGCCTCCCCTGCTCAGCGGCGGACGACTTGGTCGTGCCACAAGTTCACCTGAGCCGGGCTATCGGCCGCCACGTATCCCGCCACGACTCTCGGATGGCGAACTACTGCACCGGACGTGAGAAATTCATATGCCCAAACGAACCCAAACAGTCTCGTCTCGTAATCGATCGAGCACATGCCGTGACCAGGAGGGAGAAATACTCGGCCATTGGCGTGACGTTGGGCCGGGATTCAATGCAATATGACCTTCTTAACCGATTCAGCAGCGGCCCCGGACTGCCCTCGCCTGTCTAGTATTCGGCCTTGGGCGCGCGCCAGGAGTCGCGTTTGCTCCGGAACGGGTGTCCTTGGGGGGCACGTGAATACATCGCCTGCGATACCGAGATACCGCGCGATCATCGTCGCGGTGTTCGTCGCGGTCTGCCTGACCGACCTGACCCGCGCGCTGCTTCTCGCCGGAGAGATCACCGAATTGGCGGTGTCGGTCATTGATTTGGCGCTACTTGTACTGCTGCAAGTGTCGTATTTCCGGCAACTGAGCGCTTTGCGACGACACCTCACGTTGGCGGCACAGGTGGTGCTCCTCGTCCTTGCCTACACCGTCTTCGGTCATTCCTGGGCAGGTGTCGCGGGCCTGGTCGCGGGCAATGCACTCCTCGTGCTGCGGCCCGCGGCGGGATGGGGCGTGTTCGTCGCCATCGTGGCCGCCACCGGGTTCGCCGAGGCCGCCCACGGCGAGGTCATGATGGCGACCGCGGCCATCGCGCTGCTGCTGGCGGGCCTGGCCACCGGCTTCGCGACGCACCGCGACTGGCCGGCCCAGCCCCAGCCCGCCCCCGTGCCCACCGTGCCGGTGGCGGAGACGGAGGTCATCACGACCGCCGCCGTCGCCGCCGAACGCGTCCGCGTCGCCCGCGACCTGCACGACCTGCTCGGCTACAGCCTCAGCGCGATCAAGCTGAAGACCGAGCTGGCCCAGCGGATGGTGACCGACAGCCCGGACCACGACTGGCAGTACGTACGGGAACACATCAGCGATATATTGGATATCACCCACCACGCCCTGGCCGACGTGCGGTCACTGGCCCGCGCGTACCGCCCGATCTCGCTGGCGACGACGTCCGACTCGGCCAAGGCGATGCTGGCGGCGTCGAACATCGACGTCCGCGTCGAGCTCAACCACGACCCGCTGCCCGAACCCGTCGAGACCGTCCTCGCCGCCGTGCTGTGCGAGGCCGTCACGAACGTCCTGCGCCACAGCGAGGCGAGCACCTGCACGATCGGTGTGCAGCAGTGCGGTACGACGGTCCTGCTCGACGTCATCAACGACGGCGCCGCCGACCGCGCGGTCTCCGCCGACTGCAACGGCGTCCGCAACCAGGCCGAACGCGTGCAGGCCGCCGGCGGCACGTTCACCGCCCGCCACATCGGCGGCGGCTCGTTCCACGTGCACGCCGCGATCCCCGCGATCCCGTTCGCGCACTGACCGGACGCCCGCCACCGGGCACACCGGCGTCCAGGTCCTTTGCGGACGACCGCAGTGGACCCGGCGCGGGGGATCGGGAACGCCGGCTCAGAACCAGCCGGACTTGCGGGCGATGCGGACCGCGTCCACCCGGTTGCGGGCGTCGAGCTTGGCCGTCGCCGACGTCAGGTAGTTGCGGACGGTGCCGACCGACAGGAACAGGGTCGTCGCGATCTCCATGGCGTCCGCGCCGTCGGAGGCGAGCCGCAGCACCTCCAGCTCCCTCGGCGTCAGCGGGCACTCGTCGGTGTCCCACGCGGACAGTGCCAGCTGGGAGTCGATGACGCGGCGTCCCACCGAGACTCCGCGAATGGCGTCGGCGAGCTCGCTGACGGGAGCGTCTTTGAGGATGAAGCCGTTGACGCGCGCGTTGAGAGCGCGGCGCAGAGTGCCGGGACGGCCGAGGCTCGTGAGAATGAGCGTGCGCGTCTCGGGGGTGGTGTCGTGGATGACCGTGGCCGCGGAAAGACCGTCCATACCGGGCAGGTCGATGTCCAGCACCGCGACGTCCGGCTTGTTCTTGGCGACTGCGGAGACGATTTCGTCACCCGTTGCGACGGACGCGACAACCTCGATATCCGGTTCGAGATTCAACAAAGCGACCAATGCGCCGCGGACCATTTGCACGTCCTCGGCGAGTAGCACTCTGATCATCCGACCCCCTCTTACCCCCAGGTCACCAATTCGAGTTTTACACTCGGTGACCG